>JAITAQ010000060.1 GCA_031283985.1 Endomicrobium sp.
AATGATAAAAAGAAATTACAAGGTCTAAAATAGAAAGGTTTTACCCTATTTAAGAAGGGAGAACTAGAAAACGAGACTAGAATACCAAAATCCAAAATTATTTCAAGAAGTTCCGCAAAGAATGACCCTAGTCCTCTTTTTCTTTTTTAGTCATGACTTTTAAGTCTATAGGGAGCAAGTATTATGCTTTCTTTGAAGACATAGCAACTTAGCAACTAAGGAAGAATATGATCACTGCCAGAGAGTAATAGATATATTTAATGAAGCAATAGAAATTATAAACAAAATACAGGAAGAGTTCAATAAAAAGTACCTGACTTTCTGTTTCTAAATTAAAAAGGAGCATTGATAAAAAGAAAAAATTTCTTTATTTAGTATTAATTTCAGCATTACTTATTTTTTTCTGTACAGTCTCTAAATACAGACGAGCTAGTGGATAGCTGTTTATTCTAAGCGAAAAATTTACTGAAGAATGGTTTAAAGAGAACGTCTACATTAAAAACAAAAAAAAGTTTTTAGAAAGCTTTGCATTGAATCTCAGCAGTGTCGATAAAAAATTTGACGGCTCAATTTGCATTCCTAAAATCGTATTAGAAAATTTAAAAGCTACAAACATATCGCTCAACAAGTGCCTAGCCGAAGCATGTAAATGCGAAATAAAGTAATAAGCACTTGTTCAAAAATGCCATTTCAAAAATAGAACTTAACAAATTTACTAGCGCTTATAAAGCAGTTACCGCAGCGGCTGAAAAACTTTACAAAAGAGTTGCAGAATATCTAAAAAATAAAATCAAAAGTAGTAAGGATGGCAGGAACCACCAATTTGCCGAGACACAAACAGCACAAGCTTAAGCTGATAGTACAAGCTTGCGGGTTTTGTATGTGAGTATAATTTACAGTATTGTGAAGTAGCAACTTAAAAAATATTTCACTTACTTTTCTTGTTAACGTTAACGAACCCCATTTTCTATCATTTAATATAATAGGATTTTCTGGAAAAAGTGATGATAATTAGAAATGAAAAAGATTGCACAAGTAAATTAAAATTACAAGTCCACAAAAAATGTAACGCCCAGTTGGTATAAGCCACTTATTAACAATAACAGATCGCCCTCTTTGAATTTCTTTTATAATTCTCTTTGAAGGCAAAATCCAAAATACAAAAATACCTGCTATAAGAGCGCAAAAAGGAACTAAATGTATTTGTAAAATGTCCATAAGACCATCTATATGCCCATTTGTAAGTATGCTAAAAAACGCAGTTATAATTGTAGAAATTAAAACTGAAAGCTTTCTGGATATTTTTAATTTACTTTGAATGGACTCTATTATTACCTCTAATATGCTTATGAGAGATGTTATAGCTGCAAATAAAACAGCTATAAAAAAGATTATCATGCAAATTTGACCTAATGGTATTGTCTTAAAAATATCAGGGATTGTAATAAACATTAATGAATGTCCAGAATTTAAATCTTTACCAAAAGAAAATATTGCAGGAATAATTATTAAAGACGCTAAAATTGAAGCGATAACACTTAAAATAGCAACATTTTTTGCAGAATAAATAATATCTTCGCTTTTTCTCGCATAAGAACCATATACTATAAGAATAGAGCCTAAAAGAGAAAGAGAATAGAAGCTCTGACCTAATGCCAAAACCCATGTTCTAGCATTTAAAAGCATGTGCCATTTTGGAATGAAAAGAAATTCATATCCATTTATAGAGCATGGAAGAAAAGCAACTCTTACAACCAAAAGACAAAATAATATAAAAAAAGCAGGCATCATAAGTTTGTTTAATTTCTCTATACTTTTTTCAACTCCGCCTATTATTGACAAACCAGTCATTGCAAGAGTTAAAACAATCCAGAAAGATATTCCTTTTCCTGAAATCAAATTAAAGTATGAAATGCTGTTTGTACTAAAAAATGCAGAACTAGTTATTGAACCAAATAAAAAACGAACAACCCACGCAACCACTACACTGTACCCTAAACCAATAAGAAAAATTACTATAACAGGTATCCAACCTATAAATTCTCCTAATTTATTATGTCCACCACTAAGCCTCAAAGCTTTAGTAAAAGCGCCTATAGGTCCTTTTCCTGTAAGTCTTCCAAAAGTTATTTCACCTATAACTGCAATTAAACCCAAGACAAAAACGCAAATAATGTACGGTATCATGAAAGCTGCACCACCAAGCTCGCCAATCCTATATGGAAATAGCCATATATTTCCCATTCCTATGGCAGAACCTGCAGCGGCAAAAATAAAACCCCATTTTGATGAAAAAAGATCTTTTGAAGAATCGGGCATATACCGTTCCTTTTAGAAATAATTATCATTCACAAGAATAAGCAAACTTGTACTATGTAATTTCGCAGAGTACAAGTCGACTTATATAATATCATTAATATTTATACTCAAAGCTAGTTTATAGCCGCCATACCTGTTTCTTTAGTACGCACTCTCATAACGCTTCGCAAATAATAACTAAATATCTTACCATCGCCGGGATTGCCGGTAAAAGCCGCTTCTTGTATAGCTTTTATAGTCTTCTGCTCCCATTCTTCAGAAGACACTATAATTTCAAATTTAATTTTTGGAAGCATAGTAATCCTTACTTCCATACCGCGGACAAGTTCTTGATAGCCTTTCTGTTTGCCACAACCCATAACCTGTGAAACAGTAATACCATTAACTTCTATTTTAGCCAGAGCTTCCTTTATATCTTCTAATTTCTCTTCTCTGACTATGGCTTCAATTTTTATCATAAATTTTCCTCCGCATATTATATAACATATAACTAATACTAATCCAATCCTGTAAACGACGGATATGCACTTTCACCATGCTCGGATATATCTAAACCTATCAATTCTTCTTTTTTTTCAACTCTTAAAGGCATTAACATTTTAACAGTCCATGCACAAAGAAAAGTGCCTAAAACAACAATTACAAAAGTTACAAAGATACCCTCAACCTGAGCAAAAAACTGCGCGAATTCACCGTAAATAAGACCTGGCTTGCCGCCATTAATAGATGGATTTACAAAAACGCCTGTAAGTAGTCCGCCCCAAATACCACCTATGCCATGGCACCCAAAAGCATCTAAAGCGTCATCAATTTTAAATACTTTTTTAATAAGAGCTATGCCACAGTAACAAACAGGACTCACTGTCAATCCTATTATTAAAGCCGCCCATACATCAACAAATCCAGCTGCCGGCGTAATGCCAACCAATCCTGCTATAACGCCAGTGCAAGCACCTATAAGTGTAGATTTCCCAGTTTTAAGTATATCTAACAAAATCCAAATTAACATCCCTGCAGAAGAAGCTACAGCTGTAGTTATAAACGCATGAGCTGCAAGACCATTTGCAGCAAGAGCACTTCCAGAATTAAAACCAAACCAACTAAATAATAAAAGACCCATTCCCAAGAAAACAAATGGTATACTGTGCATTCTATACGAACTCTGCATGTAATCTATTCTCTTGCCAAGCAAAATAGCTAGGATTAGACCAGTAGTTCCTGAACTTATATGGACAACGTCTCCCCCAGCAAAATCTAAAGCGCCTATAGTACCGCCGATTATCCCCCCGCCCCAAACCATATGAGATAAAGGATAATATACAAGAACAGACCAAAAAGTTATAAAAAGAAACAACGCTTTAAATCTCATTCTTCCTGCCACAGAGCCTGTTATAATAGCAGGCGTTATGAGAGCAAAAGCCATTTGAAATGCAACAAAAGCAAAAGTAGGAATTGAACCGGTAAGAGAACCTGTATTTATGCCAAAAAGACAGAAATTATTTAAAGAACCTATAAAAAGATTGCCATTTCTTCCAAAAGACAAAGAATAGCCAAACAAAATGTATAAAACTACTCCCAATCCAATTATAAAAGCGGAATTCATTAAGTTGTTAACCATATTCTTTCTACGCCCCATTCCACCATAAAAAAACGCTAAACCAGGAGTCATAAGCACAACTAAAGCTGTACAGATAATGATAAACGCTGTGTCTCCTGCACTAAACATCTCTCATCCTCCTTAATCTAAAATGCTGAAATAAACTATTTTTTAAATGTTTTATATCTAGAATTTTTAATTTTTATTAATTTTATTAAGCAAAAGTTGTTCAAATATATACTTTTTGTACTTAAACACTTTGTAACACCAAATCAAGTATAAGAAGTATATTAACTTTGATATATCTTGTCAATAAATTATAAAATTTCAATGAATTAAGATGACTTCTATCCTAGTTTTCCAGAATTTATAACAAAAATGAGCATTTTTGATTGAATTAAAAAAGCACTTGTACCATTTTATAATTAAATAAATATGCGATAGTCAATATCAATAGTTGCGATGAAATGACAAGCTAAGGATACGTTTAGTTCTATACCTTCTTTAAGATAGTTTGAAAATTTCTCTTTAAAAGTTTCATTTTTAGAAATTTTAGGTAACTCGTTATGAGATTTGGACATCTTTTAAAATTAATTATTTCATTTCAATCATCTTTTCTTTTGCAAAAATCATACCTCAATTTTCTCAAAACCACAAATTTTATTGCATTATTCTTGGTTTAAAAAAAACCAACTTTTTTTATCTCATTTCTCATGAGTATATTTGTTATTAAATAAATGGACTTTTCTTGACGACTGTTTGCTGGTTTTAATAAGATTTGGTACCCATCTTTTGTAAAAATACACTTATCGTAGGACGACGGATATAATTTGTTATATAAGATTCAACATAATTCCAAACTTTTTCATCTTCTATGTCAATAAAATCCACGTTGTTTCCAGAACAATTTGAAAGTTTTTTTATATTTATTGTCATACGTTCGTCAATAAAGGTATTGTTATTTCTTATATATTCTGAAAAAGAATACCCTGAGAGCTTTAAAAATCGTAAAATAAATGAAAGCAAGGCTATTTTGGGATGTTTGCAAACGCTAAGGATTTCCCAAATTCTTACTATCAAGTCGTATTTCTCTATATTTTGAAGATTAAAAGGCACAAATTTATCGCTCACTTCAGCTGCATATAAAGCGCACAAATTTCGCATAAAATTGTTTTTTATTATTGTATTATTATTAATAATGCTTGCTCCTATAATTTTCGGTCTCATTGATGGGTGTCTGTTAAAAACATGAAACTCGCTTTCTGTAAGTATTTCCGTAGCAGATGAAAGCTTTGCCACTATCTTTTTGGCGCTTGGAACAACAGCTTGAATTTTCCCCCATTGATAAGAGTAAAGTGTGACAAGTTTATCATATTCGCCACGTATTTTAGAGTTAAGAACGAGACCGTTTATTGTATAGTACATTTTTTTAAAACTATTCTCTTTACCTTTTTAGAATCAGCATTTTGAATTTTTATTAAATAGCCGTTCCAGTTAATTTTTTCATTATTTTTTGGTATTCTTCCAAACATTTCTAAAATCCATCCATTAACAGTTGAATAGTTTCCTTCTGGAATACCCAGATTGAGTTCGTCATTAACATTTGTTATTGACACATATGCCTGTATAATATGTTTGTTGCCTTTAGTTGATATTATACTTTTTTCCCTAAAATCATGTTCGTCCCAAACATCTCCAACAATTTCTTCTAATAAATCCTCTATTGAAGCAACTCCTATTGTGTATCCAAACTCGTCAACTATCACAGCTATATGATGCCGTCCTGTTTTAAACTCTTTAAGAACTTTGCTGATTTTTGCATTTTCAGGAGCAAAATACGCTGGACGGATTAAGTCTTCAATAATTATAATATTGGAATTACGCCAAGCGACAGCTAAATCTTTTGTATATATTATCCCTATAACATTGCTGATATTTTTGCTGTACACAGGAACTCTTGAATACTTTGTGTTAATAATCTTTTTAATCATCTCATCTTTGGATAGAGCTATGTTCACGGCAAAAATATCGGAAACAGTCACCATTACTTGGGAGACTTTCATATTTTTGAAATCCATTATATTGCTTACAAGTTCCCTAGAATCATCCGAAAGAGGAGAAGTGTTTTTATCTGACAACAAAAAATCTATTTCGTCGGCTTTGATATGCCT
>JAITAQ010000073.1 GCA_031283985.1 Endomicrobium sp.
AAAAGCGTACAATAACGTTTTAAAGGCTTTAAAAACAAAAATAACGATTCAAACTCCGCTTTTAAAAATGAATAAATCTCAAATAATAAAACTTGGAACAAAATTGAATGTTCCATATGCGCATACATGGACTTGCTACAATGGGTACAGTAAACCTTGCATGAAATGCGATTCCTGTAAGTTAAGATCAAAAGGTTTTAAAGAAGCAAAATTGCTTGATCCTGCGTTAGGAAGGAAATGAAGTGTCGCTTGTAAGAAAAGCCCCAGTATATGAAATATTTTTTTCCTTCCAAGGAGAAGGACTATATACTGGATTTCCTCAAGTTTTTTTACGCTTTGCAGGCTGCAATCTAAAATGCAGGTATTGTGATACGTCATATTCAATTGAGATTTCTAAAAAAGCAAAATATTTGAGCTCTGATGAAATATTAAAGGAGATTTACTCTGTTTATATTAAAAATAAAAGCGTTTTTAATCGGTTAGATATTGATAAACCGTCTATTTCAATTACAGGCGGCGAGCCGTTGATTTATGTGGATTTTTTAAAAGAATTGTTGCCAAAGATTTTGAGAAATGGGTTTAGCATTTATCTTGAGACAAACGGAACATTGCCTAAAAATTTAAAAAAAGTAATTGCCTTTTGCAATGTTGTTTCAATGGATTTTAAATTTACTTCGGAATGCTGTAAAGCTTTTTGGACAGAGCATAGAAAATTTTTGAAAATTGCAAAAAATAAAGTATTTGTTAAATGCATTATAACAGAAAATACTAAACTGCAAGAAATAAAGAAGTCAGCCAAACTTATAAAAAGCGTCTCAAAAAAAATATCTTTAATTCTTCAACCATCTATTGAGAAAAATATTCCAAACATACAAGATCTTTATAAATTTTGCAGTCAAGCCAGAAAAATACATCCAAATACTTATCTTATGATACAAATGCACAAAGTTTACAAGATTAAATAACTAACTTTCTGTTTGCTAATTGTTCATAATTAAAAATCTAAATAAAATATACAAATTTTTAACACTTATATTATTTGTACAATTCACATTAGCATTACACTCCTCTGACACTTTTATAAATTGTTTGGCAAAAGAAAGCGTTACATTAAACAGTGCTTACTTTGATGGATATCATCACGCAAATAAACATCTTGCTAACTTTAATATGGATTATTTGAGAGCTTTTCAAATAGAGCATTTAGAGTGCTTAGAGAAGCAAGAGTGTTTTAGCATGCTGAATTTATTTCAAAAGTGGGTTGGGAGATGTGTCGCCTTTTTGGTTTTTTTGTTTTTTAACTTATATTGGACCTATTATAGTCTGTTTCAATATCTTTTGGATGTAATTGAGTACTTGTTGATAGGAATAGGTTAGGTATCTTCTTGAGCTTTGGGAGAGCTTAGTTTTCTATTAAAAGTTTTTTGTTTGTTTTCTTTTGCATCTGCAGCTTTGTCGTGCAATTATTTTGGTTATCAGACTTTTTCTAAATCCAGCATAACGCATCCTTGTCAAGATAATATTATTTTTTCTTTTTCTTTCTAGTTCCAACTATCAATCCTAGAAACATTCCTATTTGCATAGTAAAAATAGCATTAAAAGAAATTAATATTCCTACGGCAAAACCTATTGCTCCACCTATAACAAGTTCCTCTATATCGTATGTTTTTTCTATGTTTGCCGATATTTTCTTTTTCAATTTCGGCTCCGGCTTCTTCTTTTTTAATTTGAGGATCGTCCATATGTTGTTTTTTCCCCGACCTTTGCTCTCCGCAGATGTATTAAAGAATATTCAAATCTTTGATAGCCTTAATAGCTCTGTCTTTTGTAATCTTCGGATTTTCTATTTGCAATTCTTCTATTTTATTTTTTGCAATTTTTATCCATTTGCCTTCGGGCTTATCAAATATTTCTATTAACTCTTTACCTGAAAACATCTCGCTTTTAGGATACAACATATTTTTTAGTTTTAAATCTTCTATTCTCGCATTCAACTCTACAAGTTTGTTTTCATCGTTTATTTTGCCATAATCAGCTTTTGAGATTTCCATTATTAAATCAAACTCATTTTCGCATTTTTTTAAAAATTTTCTTATCGCGCTATCTGACCAGTTGTTAGTATACATTTTGGGGTACATATGGTTTTTTATGATAGATGATACTCTTACTATAAAATCTTTTGGGTATTTGAGTCTTTTTAAAATACTTTCAGATTCTTTAGCGCTTTCAGATTCATGTCCTAAAAACGATATTTTATTGCCCGTTTTTTTATATGTTTTGAATTTTCCTATATCATGAAGCAACACCGATATTCTTAAAGTAACATCATTTCTTGTTCTGTCCAATACTTTTAAAGTGTGTGTAAAAACATCATCAAAGTGATACTTTGCCGGTTGCTTCAAATTTTTTAGTCTTGCAACTTCTGGAAGAATTTCTTGCAATAAATTTATATCGTCCATCATTGAAAAAGCTTTTGAAGGAGTATATTCAATAATTATTTTATTTAACTCATCTCTTATGCGTTCAGGTGAAACTATATCTATGCATTTTGTCGAAGTTTTCATGGCGTCATGAGTTATAGTTTCTATACTAAAGCCCAATTGCAAACTTTGCCGTACTGCCCGTAAAATCCTTAAAGGATCTTGTCTAAAAATTATCTCTGCATTTTTGGGATCTGTCACTCTTATCGTTTTTGTTTTTATGTCTTTGATGCCTTTAGAAGTGAAATCAAGAATTGTCATATCGCTAAGTCTTAAAAACAAAGCATTAATTGTAAAATCCCGTCTTAGAGCATCTTCCTCCAAACTGCCAAGAGTAGTATCTGGGTTTCTGGAATCAAATTCATAATACTCTTTTCTTGGCATTACAAATTCTACTTCTTCGCTGTCTATAAATAACTTTGAAGTTCCAAACCTTTCAAAAATAACAGGGTTAGGCAGATTATATTTTTTTGCAAGAATTTTTGAAAAATTTATCCCTGAAAACTGTTTGTCGGCAATCTTGTTTTTAGAGCAGACCATAATATCTAAATCTTTAGGTTCTCTATCTAAAAACAAATCTCTTACAAATCCACCTACAATGTAAGCTTCAAAATTATTTTCTTTTGCGGAAAGAACAATCTTACTTATTATTGATATGTATCTTTCCGGCAAAACTATACTTTTCATATACGTAGGTATTATAACATATTTAAACTATTTATCAGATCTTTTTTATCTTTACAGTAAGAATTTTTACAACAGCTACAAGTACATTTGCTTTTTAATAGATGTTTTATTAAAAAGATAAAAGCAATTGCTACAATAATTGCTATTGCCGCAGTTTGTAACATATCAATCTCCTTTTGTTTCTATACGCCAAGATTTAAAAATGTCCCTAATTGAAATACAATGAAAGCCGCTATCCAAGCGAAAATAGTGTTGCCTATAACAAGTAACGTAAGCCACTTAAAACTTGAACCCGTTTCTTTAAAGAATACAGAAACCGAAACAATGCAAGGCGGGTATATTAAACAAAAAATAAGGAAAACTATACATTTAAGAGGAGACCAGTCTTTGTCAGAGGCTATTTTTTCTTTTAGAGTTTGATGGTTGTCATTGTTTTCTATAGCGTAAATTGTCCCCAGCGTACTTACTATAACTTCTTTTGCAGTCAAGCCTGCTAATAAAGCCATTGCTCTGTTTCCATCCATACCTATTGGTTTGAATACAGGTTCAAGGTATTTTCCAGCTCTTCCTGCAAAGCTATGTTTAAGCTGTATTGCAGCTTGTTCGCTTTGAGATAGGTTTTCATTTATTGTAGCTTTAGGATATTCAAATACAAACCATACAACTATAGATGTGAGGAGTATTACGGTTCCTGCGTTACGGATATACAACCATCCTCTTTCCCACATTTTTAGGAACGCTCCTTTCAAAGTTGGAAGATGATACGGAGGAAGTTCCATAACAAAGCGAGATGCTTCTCCGTTTAGAATAGTTTTACTTAAAAGTTTAGCTATGCTAAGTGCAATAGCTATGCTTAATAGGTACATTATAAACATTATTCCCGTTTGATATTTTACAGAAAAGAATGCTCCGATAATTAAAGCAAATACGGGGAGCTTCGCACCGCATACCATAAAAGGAACTACAAACATTGTTATAAGCCTGTCTCTTTTTGAGCTCAGCATTCTTGTAGCTAGTATACCAGGAACAGCGCAACCATTCGTGGAAAGCATTAAAGGTAAGAAAGACTTCCCATGAAGTCCAAACTTTCCCATAATTTTATCCATTATAAAAGCTGCTCTTGCCATATAACCTGAATCTTCAAAAAAAGCAATAGCAAGAAACATAAATAATACAAGAGGAAAAAATCCGAACACTTCACTGCCACCGCCAATAATTCCGTCAACAATTAAAGATTTTATATGCCCTTGAGGAATTATCGCTGTTGCGAGTTGCTCAAATTTGTTGAAAAATAACCCAAAGATTTTTATAAACAGTATTGAAAAAGAAAACATAAATTTAAAAATTATATACATAACCAAAGCAAAAATAGGGATCCCTAAATATTTATTTAAAGCAAACGTATCTATAATCTCGCTTATATCTACTTTTTGAGTATATACTTTTTTAATGACTGTTTTTACTACAGAATTTGCAAACCCGTAGCGTCTGTTTGTAAGCTCTGTTTCTAGTGTTTTTCCAAAATGCTCTTTTAGATGCGCTTGGCTTTGTTTCAATTGTTTTAAAATGTCAGTTCTGTTGTCTGTTTTGAAAACAATCTGCAAAGCTAATGGGTCATTATCCAGAAGTTTTATGGAAAGCCATCCTGAAGGAAATTTTGATAAGTCTTTACTTTTTAAAACAAGATCGTCAAGTTTGTCTATTTCTGCTTTAATATCTTCACCATAATCAACCTTAGCTCTTGTCTGATTTTTAAGTTTGCCATTTTTATAATAGCTAACTAGACAATCTAAAATTTTGTCTATTCCTATTGATTTGTTTGCGACAGTATTAAATACGGGAACGCCTAGCAGAGCTTCCATCTCTTTTGTATCTGCAATTTTTCCTTGAGATTTTAAAATGTCAGATCTGTTCAAAACGACAATTATAGGAATATTTAATTCCGTTATTTGAGTAAACAAATACAGGTTGCGTTCCATATTTGATGAATCTACAACGTTTATTATAACATCTGGTTTATTTTCAATCAGAAAGTTCCTTGCAACAACTTCATCTTCAGAAAATGCTGAAAGGCTGTAAACGCCTGGCAAATCAATAAAATTTATTTCAATATCTTTGTATTTTCTCAAGCCTTCTTTTTTTTCAACAGTTACGCATGGATAATTCCCAATATCTTGGCTAGATCCTGTTAAATTGTTAAAAATTGTGGACTTTCCTACATTTGGATTACCGGCTATAGCAACTTGGATAAGCTTTGTGATTGCCATAATATTTCCTTTTCAAGAGTATTTTGTCAGCAACTCTGTGATTTAAAGCTATTTTTGAACCTTTAACCTTTACCACTACACTACCTTTTTTATCACTCTTGCTTATTACAATTACTTCTTCATTTGGCACAAACCCCATTTCAAGCAATCTGCGAAAAAGCTTATCATCACAATAAGTAGCAAAAAATTTATAAGCTCCAGGGACAACAGCGCTCAGTTTGACCACGTCATTATAAGATAGATGCTTATTAAAAGATTTGAACTTTTGGAAATGAGCTTTAACCCAATGTTTATGTAAGTACCCGTAAGGATGTTTATGTGAGTGATCACAAAATGGATGCTTATTAAAAGGTTTAAATTTTTGGAAGTGAGCTTTAATCCAATGTTTATGTAAGTACCAGTAAATTTGTTTTGTTATTGATTTAATAAAATTCATATAGAGTCCTTTAGTTTTATATAAAAATTTTAGTTTAAACTAAAGTAAGATTGCAACACAACCACCCTCCCTATATTTAGCCTTACTTATTCCCTTCTTCTAAGTAATTCTTTAAACTTAATATATCTTCTTCATTTTTAAGAAAATATTTCTTTAGAAATAAATGCAATTTTTCTATTTTGTGTCTGGTTTCAAGTCCTATAAAATGTTCTATATCGCAGGCTTCTTGATCTGCAACTTTATTGTTTACAAATAATAATTTATTTAGAAAATCATATAAGATGTCATGTTTCTTTTGTACTTCTAATGCAAGAGTTTCTCCTTGATATGTTAAATCCACATATCCATATTTTTCATGAATTACAAGATTACTTTCAGCTAAAAATTTTATAGCTGTATTAACGCTGGAGCTTTTAACTTTTAAAGCTTTTGCTATCTCTCCTATTCTTGCATACTTTTTCTCTCTTTTGAGCAGAGCAATTGTTTCAAGATAATTTTCAAGCGACGCACTTAAATTGTTAAGCAGCTCTCTTTTCTTAAACTTTGACATTTAACTCTCATAGTTCCAATTTTATTTAGACTAGTATAAAATTTTTTAGTTTTATTGTCAAATTTTATATAAGTGAATTAGTAGTTATAAAGACACTATTAGGGAATAAAAAGTTTAAAAAGATAGAAGTTTAAAAATAAGATTCTAGGAATTCCAAATAATGAAAATTTCAATAAACTTTTGACTATTTCTTGTTGTGAGATATTTAAAGGCAATATTGTATAGAACCTAGTAATCCTAAAGTCATACAAGAAGGCTTAAATAGTTTATACTTATACCTTTTTCAGTGCGGCTTCCAACCTATCCATACCTGATTTTATATTTTCAATAGAAGTTGCATAAGAAAGTCTCAGGTATCCATCAGCTCCAAAAGCCGTTCCAGGAACAACAGCAATTTTTGCATAGTTAAGCAAGTAATCTGCAAATTCCAAATCTGTATTTATAGTTTTGTTATCAAAAATTTTTCCAAGCAAGTCCTTAATATTTGGGAAAACATAGAAAGCCCCTTTAGGCTTTATACAGGTTATCCCATTTATAGAGTTAAGTCTAGTTACAATATAATCTCTTCTTTTCTCAAATTCTGTTCTCATATTTTTAATACACTCTTGTGAACCATTTAAAGCTTCAACGGCAGCCTTGATTGAAATTGAACAAGCATTTGACGTGGACTGGCTTTGTATTTTAGACATTGCGGAAATTATATCTTTTGGTCCTGCGG
>JAITAQ010000045.1 GCA_031283985.1 Endomicrobium sp.
GTTAAGTTTCCGCTCCTTGCGTTTAACCTCAATCTCTGTTCTCTTTCTAACCCCCATTTCTCTTTTAACTCCCTTATTGTTCGCCCTATACTTGCTACCGATATCGTTTTTATGCCTAAATCTTTGCAATACTTGTCCAAATGCGGCTTTATTTCTTTTTGATGTATTTTCCCATATTTTATACGATACTCACTTATATATTCTTTTATTTCTCGCCTTATTTGGCTTTGCCTTTTCCTTCTTGGACTCCTATCTCCGTTTATCAATCCTTCTATCCCTTTGTCTTTATACTTCTTTTGCCAATTGTATAGCGTTGACCTCTTTACTTCATATGCCTCTTGCGTTATCTTCAATCCTTATTTCATATAAAACACCACTATTTTTTTCTTTTCTTTGCTTCTTCATCTACTACCTCTTTTGCTTCCTTTATTTTACCTTTTTAGTCCAATATGTCTTTGAGATTTTACAGTATTTTCATAGAATAATTTCGTGAGTTATAGAATATTTATAGAAAAATATTCTATTTCCCAAATTTTACGACGCTGGAAAAAAGAAGTTTATGGAGCCAGCGGGAATTGACTATGTACTTTTGTTTTGCGTTTTCATAGTTCTCTCCAAAAATTTAATCAATTATATCTTTTGGCATAAGTAGTCAGAAAAAATATCTTATAATTTATTTAGATCTATTTCACTCTGTGTTTTATCTTTCATATTTTTTATCAAAACTTTATCATTTTCAAATTCTGTTTTGGCAAAAACTATCGTCTTAGATGCCTGTATTTTAGCGGCAAATTTAAGTTGATTTGTTAAACTTTTACCGTTTATGGGACCAAAAACAGATATATCTTTGTTGCCATTAATTCCATATTTTGTTATCTTTACGGCAAAAGTAAATGCTTCACTAAACAGTTCTTGATCAGCAATAGCCACAAAGATTTTTTCAGGTATTTTTAGATTCTCAAAAAAACCAACATTTTGAGCCGCAAGCAAAGCTCTTTCAGCTCCAATGGCAAATCCTACGGCAGGCGTGTTTTGACCACCAATTTCTTTAATAAGATTATCGTATCTACCGCCGGCTGCAAGAGCATCTTGTGAGCCTACTGTACTTGAGCGAACTTCAAAAACAGTTCTTGTATAATAATCCAATCCTCTTACTAACCTACCGTTTACCGTAAAATTACAATTTGCTTTTTTCAGCAAAAGCTGAACTATATAAAAATTATCTTTACAATCACAACAAAGATAGTCTGACATCTCAGGAACATCATCAGTAAACTTACAAGAATCAATTTTACAATCAAGAAGCCTTAAAGGGTTCTTTTCAAGTCTTCTTAAGCAATCCTCGCACAAATCTTTAACAGAGCTAAAATATTTAACTAAAGCTTCTCTAAAAAAAGGTCTGCATTTTTCACAACCCAAAGAATTTATATGAATACTTATTTTATCTATACCCAAAGAAGAAAGAACTTCTTGGGCTAAAATTATAATTTCCGCATCAGTTGCAGGTGAAGAGCTTGCATAAATTTCGGCGCCTATTTGCCTAAACTGTCTATATCTGCCTGCTTGAGGTCTTTCATAGCGGAACATTTCGCCTGAATAAAAAAATTTACACGCAGACCTTGAAACATCCATTCTATGTTCAATAAAAGCTCGTGCAAGAGAAACTGTACCCTCTGGACGAAGAGCAAGTTTTCTTTTCTTCTTATCTTCAAAAATATACATTTCTTTTTCAACAATATTGGTAGTTTGCCCTATTGATCTTGTAAAAAGAGCAGCCTCTTCAAATATTGGCGTTCTGACTTCATCAAACCCATGCCTTATAAAAATCTCTTTTGCTTTTTGTTCCAACAAGTTTAGTCCTAATACTGTTTCCCCAAAAATATCGCGGGTTCCTCGCGGAGCCTTATAATTCATCTCTTTATGTCCTTTATCTCCTGTATTTCTTCCTTCAGTTGTATCTTTTTGCTATTCTTGTCCATTTCTATTACGCCAACTGAAATAATAAACTGGAATGCCTGCTCAACGCTATGATTAGTATATATAATATCTTCCTCTTTCATTAAAAACAAAAAACCTGTAGTAGGGTTTGGAGTTGTCGGCATAAATACGCAAATGCGTTTTTCGTTATTAACTTTTTGTTCGCCTGTTAAAAAAGCAACAGAATAAACATCTTTTGTAGGATAAGGGACAAAAACAACTTGTTTAAAGCTTCTTTTACTATCTTTGCCGAATATAAAATTTACAAACTGTTTTGCTGCAGAATGAACTGTCCCAAAGATAGGAAGTTTTTCTATAAGTTTTTCAATTGAAATTAAAGTTTTCTTGCCAAAAGCCCTGTTTGCAATAAATCCGAGAATTATTATACTTATTAAAGACAAACAAAAACTTGAGACCTTACCCACTATCTGTATCCAATAGTTGTCAACTAAAAAATATTTTATGATGGGCAAAGTAAAACCACTTACCCATTTAAAAAGTATCGCTATTACAAAATACATCAACCATAATGGAATTATAACTATCAATCCCATTATCATATATTTTTTAATTGAAACTCTTAATTTTTCTTTGACGTTATTTTCTTCATTTTCCATAAATAAAAATCTTCCCCGCTTTTAAAAGTTTATTAAGTTTTGTCGGCGAATCTGATTCCGCATATAATCTAACCACAGTCTCTGTTCCTGAAAGTCTAAAACCTATCCAGTTATTCTTGTCTAAAATAAATTTATACCCGTCAATTGTTACATTTTTTTGAATTTTCATACCGGCTATACTGTGTGGAACTTTTGTCTTTAAAGTTTCTCTAAAAGCATCCATTTGGTCAGAGTGAAGATGAAAATTAAGCCTTGACGTCAAAACCTCGCCCGTCAACTTCTTAATATCTTTGAGCAACTCTTTTATAGACTTCTTGTTCATTGCTACGGCTTCCGCCATTAAAAGACATGCCAAAATACCATCTTTCTCAGGAATATGTCCTCTTATTGTAAGACCTCCTGATTCTTCGCCCCCAATTATAAATTTATCAGGGTTGTTTACCATAATATCGCCTATATATTTAAAGCCTACTGGAGTTTCTTCCACTTCTACCCCTATTTTTGCAGCTAGTTTATCTATAAGGTGTGTAGTCATAACGCTTCTTGCAACAACTCCTGTCCAGCTTCTAGTTTTATTTAAATGATACAGCAAAACAGAAATAACTTGGTTTGGAGTTATAAAAGTTCCGTCAGAGTCTATAATACCAAATCTGTCAGCGTCGCCATCAGTGGAAAAACCCAGCTTATAAGATTCTTTTTTTACTAAACCTTTAAGTTCCGAGAGATTTTTTTCTGAAGGTTCCGGAGTTCCTCCACCAAACATAGTATCTCTATTCTTATTTATAGTAATATTGCGTATTCCAGCGTTGTCAAGTAATACGTCTAGGTAGCCCACTGCTGCACCGTGTAATACGTCTGCAACTACTTTGATTTTTGACTTTTTTAAAGCTTTAAAATTTACAAGCTCTTTTATCTTTTTTATGTAAGCGCTCTGAGGATTGTACATCTCTATAAATTTACTTTTTACTCCTTCATCAAAAGACATAGACTTTATATCTTTCGGCTGAATTAAAGAGCAATACTTTTCTATTTTTTGCGTCGTTTTAGGAAGAGCAGAACCTCCCCAATCAGGAAAATATTTTAATCCATTGTATTTATAAGAATTATGGCTTGCCGTAAAATTGATTCCACCTGCAAGTTTGGAATGTATTATGTCATAAGCTATTACAGGCGTTGGCGTGTTCCTTTTGCAAAGCAATGCTTTTATACCGTTCCCAGCCAAGATTTCCGCTGTGAATTTTGCAAAATCTTCAGACATGAATCTGGTATCATATCCTATAATTACAGAGATTTTGGTATCTTGTTCTTTTAACAAATTGGCTATTGCTTGAGTCGCAACAGCCACATTAGCGTAAGTAAAATCGTCAGCAATTATACCTCGCCAACCTGACGTACCAAATTTAATCATAATTTGTTCCTCAATCAAAATCTAATATAGGACAAGATGCAACTTCTTACTCCTGTGTTTGCACTTGTATGTATTTTTACGACTTCCACAAAATCTACTTTTCTGTTTCTAGCATCTTTCAATGCTTGACGCATACTCTGACCTTTTTTGTCCCAAGGATACGGAACTGATTTATGTAATACTTCAAACATTAGGATTTCTTAGACTACTTTGCCTTCTGCCTATTGTCACATTTCTTTTTCCTGTCAGCTTTAAATATTTTGCCTATTGTGTACATTGCGGCAAACGCAGTTTGAAATTCAAGGAAAATAAAGCCTTCCATACTATCACAGACTAAAATTATATCTCTGTCATTTTATACCGACATTCTAGTTCCGAAATTTGTAGCCGTTCTTTTGACATTTATGCAAAACTTTTTGCCGACTTAAAAATATCTGGTAATAATGTTCAGTCTGATAATACAGCATCATTGTTAAATCTAAAAACTTGTGCTGTTTAAAGAGATTTAACGGCGAATGATAAGTGATAATAACAAATTCAAAATAACAAAACAAAAATAAAAATATAGACACACATAAATAAAATTGATACAATTCAAAAATCGGCTGCTTCATACTATGAGGCTGAGAAAGGCATTAAAATGCTTTAACCGATGTGGGTTATAGTCTCTTGAACCTGATACGGGTAATACCAACGTAGAGAATTTGATTTTAAAACTAATGCAATCCCTTTAAGAATTTTTCAGGTTCTTGGAAGGATTTTTCTGTTTTAGCATTGGAGGCAAAAATGAAAGAAGATGTTTTAAACATTGCAGGGATTAATCTTAAAAGCAGATTGTTTATAGGCAGTGGGAAATTCCCCAATAATAATTTAATTCCAGACATTTTAAAGGCTTCCGACGCACAAGTAATAACCATTGCTGTAAGAAGATTTGATTTTGAAAATCCTCTTGAAAATATTTTAAATTTCATTCCTAAAGACATTTATATAATGCCAAATACTTCCGGTGCTAGAAATGCTGAAGAAGCTGTTAATATTGCAAGAATTGCAAAAGCAGCATGCCAAACAAACTTAATAAAAATAGAAATAATAAATGACAACAAATACTTATTGCCCGACAATTATCAAACAGCAAAAGCATGCGAAACGCTTTCAAACGAAGGCTTTAATGTTTTTGCATACATGAATGCAGATTTATATACTGCAAGAGATATGCAAAATGCAGGAGCAAAAGCCATAATGCCCTTAGGGTCACCAATAGGCACTAACCGTGGTCTTAGAACAGAAGAAATGGTGCGTATTTTGATTGAAGAAATAGACACGCCTATAATAGTTGACGCCGGACTTGGCAAGGCGTCTGAAGCTTGCAAGTGTATGGAGATGGGCTGCGCTGCCATAATGACAAACACAGCTATATCATCAAGCCCTAACGCCGTTTTAATGTCCGAAGCGTTTAAAGACGCAGTAGCATCAGGCAGAAAAGCCTACCTTGCAAAACACGGAATGGTTTCAACTATTGCAAGAGCGTCATCGCCATTAACTGGATTTTTAAGGAACGAAGTATGAGTTTTTATGATGAAATACAAAAACATAAAAATTTTGATTTTAAAGCTTTTACAGATAAAGTTTTAGATAATGGGGTACTAAATATTATTAATAAGGAGAGTTTATCCGAGCAAGACTATCTTATTTTGCTTTCTCCGAAAGCGTTAAATCATATTGAACAAATTGCCTGTAAAGCAAATGAAATTGCAGTAAATAATTTTGGCAAGAGTATATTGTTGTATGCTCCTTTGTACGTTTCAAATTTTTGCATTAACAATTGTTCGTATTGTGGGTTTTCCACTAACAATAATATTAAAAGAGAAGCATTAAGCTTTGAAGAAATATAAGAAAACTGTAAAATAATTGCCAGTTACGGTATTCGCCATATCCTACTTGTGTGCGGCGAAAGCAGAGTAAAAACATCTTTGGAATATCTCAAAAAATCTGTCAAAGTTTTAAAAAATTTTTTTGATGCCGTTGATTTGGAAGCTTATCCTCTTGAAGAGAATGAATATAGAGAACTTTTTGCCGCAGGAGTTGACGGGCTTACAATATATCAAGAAACTTATGACGAAAACCTTTATAAAGTATTGCACACAAAAGGGGCAAAAGCTGATTGCAAGTACCGTCTTGAAACCTGCGAAAGAGCCGGAAAAGCAAATTATAGAAACCTCAACGTTGGGGCATTACTTGGATTAAAAGATTTTGTGAGTGAAGTTTTTTTTGCCGGGATACACGCTCAATATTTAAGAAAGAAATTTCCGCATGCTGAAGTTGGAATGTCTTTTCCAAGGCTGCGTCCGGCAGAAGGCGGATTTCAGCCAAAAACAACCATAACTGACATGCAGTTGGTACAAGCCATATGTGCTGTGAGGCTTTTTATAAATAGAATAAATATCACAGTTTCTACACGAGAAAGTTCCGAGTTAAGAAATAATATCATCCCGTTTGGAATTACTAAAATGTCTGCAGGGTCAAGCACGGAAGTAGGTGGATACGTAAAAAGAGTTGCCCAAGTCGAAGTTTTATCAAAAGGACAATTTACAATAAATGATGTTGCTAGCGTTGCTAGCGTTAAAGATATGATTTACAAGGCAGGATATCAGCCTGTGATGAAGGACATGTTTTAAATGAAAAAACAAATCCCAAAAGGCTTGTATGCTATTACTGCAGAGAATTTTTCAAACGGTCGGGACAATATAACAGTCGTTAAAGAAATGCTTGATGCAGGCGTAAAAATATTGCAATACCGCGATAAATATAAAACAAAATCAGAAAAATTTAAACAGTGTGAGATAATACGCAAATTAACCTTAGACTACAATGTATTTTTTGCGGTAAATGACGATATAGATATAGCTCTTGCAGTTGAAAGCGATGGATTGCATTTGGGACAAAATGATATGCCTATTTCCTGCGCAAGAAAAATCGTTAGCAATAATATGGTTATCGGAATTTCAACGCACTCACCTTCTCAGTCGCTCACTGCTCAAGATCAAGGGGCAGACTATATTGGAGTGGGTCCTATATTTAAAACTTTTACAAAAGATAATGTTTGCGCACCTGTTGGTTTTGAGTATCTCAAATATTGCATAAAAACCATTAAAGTTCATAAAGTAGCCATCGGTGGTATAAAACTTTCTAATATAGGACAAATCTGCAAATTTCATCCAGATAGTATTTGCATGGTATCTGAAATTACCACCTCACCAAACATTAAAGATACAGTCAGACAAGCTTTAGAGGTTATCAATGATAACAATTAAGTTAAACGGAAAAGATGAAAGTGTAAAAGAAAATCTTTCTCTTTTTAAGTTGTTAGAAGACAAAAAAATTGTTCCTGAGACAGTTGTCGTAGTGTTAAATATGAATGTCGTAAATCAAACGAAACTAGACAAAGCTTTTCTTTCAAACGGCGACAGCGTTGAAGTTTTAAAATTTGTGGCAGGCGGGTAAATTTTTATCATGTACATGTATATAAAAATGTTTTTATTTTAAGGTTGTAATTTATGCAAAACTTTTATGAAAGATACAAAAGTCATATATTGCTTAAAGAGATAGGCATTTCTGGACAAGAACGCATAAAATCTTCAAGCGTTCTTGTTGTTGGCGCAGGTGGACTTGGTTCACCTCTAGCGTTATATCTTGCTGCTGCCG
>JAITAQ010000053.1 GCA_031283985.1 Endomicrobium sp.
TTATGCCTCACCCTGAACGATATATGTTTGCTCTTCAACATCCTGCAAGAGAAGGTTTTGACGGCGAATATGGTTGGGGGAAAATAATATTTCAAAATGCCGTTGATTTCGTAAAATAACAAATCTTTAGGCTATTGTCTTTGCTGTTGTACTTTAGCAGATTTATATGGCAGTCATTTTATAAAAAAAAGATAACATGAAAAATTTTAAATCGTTATTTTCTAAATGGCTCTCTCTTAATCTTATATTTCTAATATTTATGTCTGCATTAAGATTTATATTTTTTAAATACTACGGCAAAGGTATAAATTTTGATAGTTTTGGACTAGATATAGTGAGAGCATTTTTCTTAGGTGTACGATACGATTTGGCAGTTTTGGGCTATCTAAATATGCCTGTAACTTTAGCTTTTGTTGCGCTTTTATTTTATAATAAAGAAGGTTTCTACAACAAAATCAGTCGTTATGTGACATTTTATTATACTATTGCAGCTCAGTATTCAAATGAGATGCTTGGCAGATTTATAACAAAGATAAAAAATTCAAAATATGCAAGAAATACAATCATAGCTGTTACAGGTGACCACAATTTTATGGATTGTTTGTCATACCCTAATGAAAGACTTTTAGACGCTTTAAGTGTCCCTTTCTATTTGTATATCCCAAAGGATATTAAACCATTGAATATAGATGTTTCCGTTTTTGGTTCGCATTTAGACATAATGCCTACACTTTATGATATTTCCCTGTCAAATAGCGAATATATGGCTATGGGTCAAAGTCTTATTTCAGATAAAGCTAAAAATAATATTATCTCTATGGACAATGGAGTAATAATGAGCAGCAAAGGTGTCGTTGAGTACAATTTTTTTAGTGAAGATTTTTCATGTTCTGTTTGGAATAAAAATAAATATAGAGAACTTCTTCCTTATTCTGATACGCTTTGGGCTAGTGGCATGATTAAACATTATCTGTCTGGAATAGCAATTTCAGAATACCTAATAAAAAACACAGAAAAGTAAAAAAGATAACTTTTCTATGAAATATATGCACAGTTTACTTTATAAACCATTGTATAGCTTATTAATAATCCAAAATTAAAGAAATAACAAGGTACAATTGCATTTGTTGCCATTAAATGCATTATTTTGTAGAATTTATTCAGTTTATTAGGTTTAAAATTTTGCACCAATGCAGAAAAATGGATTATTGTGTAAACTGTTTTTAGCAATGGGATAATATTTTTGACGAACAAGTAAAACAAGCAAAGTTGTTAATCAATATTGGAAGTCAATACTAATTACATTTATTCTTGCCTTATCTTCTTTTATTTTAATAGTTAAGTTTTTTGAAAAATATATTTTCAAAATCAAATTTTTATATAGATGGGAGATTGAATGAAAGTGTTGGTTGTTGGGTCTGGAGGTAGAGAGCATGCTATATGTTGGAAATTTGCAAAAAGTTCTAAGATTGAAAAAGTATATTGTGCTCCTGGAAATAGTGGAATATCTCAAGTTGCTGAAAATGCAGACATTAGTGCGGATGATTTTAACAGACTTGCTGATTTTGTTAAGGCAAACGATATAGATTTTACTTTTGTAGGTCCAGAAGTTCCTTTGTCGTTGGGTATAGTAGATTACTTTAAAGAAAGAGGCTTAAGAATAGTAGGACCTTCTAAAGCCGCTGCGAGATTGGAATCAAGCAAGATATACTCAAAAGAGTTTATGTATAAATATGGGATTCCTACGGCGAAATATAATAGTTTTTCAAATGTTGATAAGGCGTTAAAATTTCTTGTAAATTGGGAAGCAAATAAGAAAGTTGTAGTTAAAGCTGATGGTCTTGCCGCAGGTAAAGGTGTTTATATTTGTAGCGGCAGAGAAGATGCCGCAAGTGCCGTTAGACAAATGATGGATGAAAAAGTTTTGGGAGAAGCAGGAACTGATATAATTATAGAAGAATATATAGACGGACAGGAACTTTCATATTTAGTATTTACTGATGGTGAAACTTATTCTGTGATGCCTGCTTCTCAAGATCACAAAAGAGTAAACGATGACGATAAAGGTCCAAACACTGGTGGTATGGGTGCTTATGCTCCGGCTCCATTAGCTACAGAAGAATTAAACAAGAAAGTTGAAGATACTATAATTTGTAAAGTTATTGACGGAATTAAAGCAGAGAAACTTGACTATAAGGGCGTTTTGTACGTTGGAATCATTATGAACAGATCTAGTCCTTACGTTTTAGAGTTTAATTGTCGTTTTGGAGATCCTGAAACTCAGGCTGTTCTTCCGCTGCTTGATACAGATTTTGTTGATATTTGCGAAGCAGTTTTAGACAAAAATCTTGCAAACTTAAAAATAAATTGGAAAAAAATATTTTCAGTTTGTGTAGTTTTGGCTTCGGGAGGATATCCAAGAAGTTTCAAGAAAGGTTTTGAAATAAAAGGACTTGAGAATATAAGAGACAACGGTGCTATGGTGTTCCATGCAGGAACGAAATTAAAAAATGGGAAGATTGTTACTTCGGGCGGAAGAGTGTTGGATGTTGTTTCAATCGCTTCTGATATAAAAAGCGCTATAGACAAAGTTTATTCAAAAGTTTCTGCGATAAAGTTTGAAGGGATCCATTACAGGAAAGATATTGCAGGGAGGGCTTTAAATGGAAAACAGAACTGATGTGGCAATTATTGCAGGGTCAGGATCTGATTTGGATTTAGTTGGTGAAACAATCAAAGTTTTAGATGAATTTAAACTTTTTTATAGCGTGAACATAGCTTCTGCTCACAGAACGACTGAACATTTAAAGCAGTGCATACATGGAGCTGAAAGTTTTGGCTCAAAAGTTTTTATAGCAGTAGCTGGTATGTCTGCAGCTCTTCCGGGAGTTATCGCTTCAGAAACTATTCTTCCGGTAATAGGCGTTCCTGTAGAGTGCAAGCATTTGGCAGGTTTTGATGCTTTGCTGTCCATATCGCAAATGCCTAAAGGTGTGCCTGTGGCTACTGTTGCAGTAGGTAAAGCGGGAGCTATAAATGCAGCGATTTTAGCTGTTCAAATAATTGCAGTAGCTAACGACGACTTGAAAGCAAAATTAAAATCTTACAAAATAGAGCTTGCTGAGCTTGTAGTAAAAGAAGATCTTAAACTTCAAAAAGACGGTTTTAAAAAATATATAACAGGTTTGAAAAAATAAAATGGCAGAAATTATATTAGATTCTAATGCTTTTCAAGAAGCGCTAAGGACGTTTTCTACAGAAATTTTCCGACAATCGCAATATAATAAGCGATTTTGCTGTTGTCGGCATGCAAGGCAAAGGAATGTTTCTTGCAAAGAGAATCATTTCTGAAATTGCGACGCTTTTCAGTATAAAAGAATCTAAAATTCTTTTTGAAACTTTATTAGATATTATCCTTCACACGTACGATCTTGATGACTTTGAATTTGATATGCCTATAATAAAAGATACGGTTATACCATTTGATTTAAATAGAAGAAATATAATTTTGGTTGACGACGTGCTTTTTACAGGAAGAACGGGAAAAGCTGCTTTAGAGGTGCTTACAGATTTTGGCAGTCAAAATCTATTCAGCTTGTGGTTTTAGTTGATAGAGGTTTTAGGGAGCTACTTATAAAGTCTAAATACGTTGGACTTAAATACGAAACAAAAAAAATCATAAAAGTTGATTGTAAGGAAGTAAACGGCGAAGATAAAGTTCTTGTAAGTTAATGGTTACCAAATGCGATCTCAAAGAGAAACGATATAAACGTAAGGAGCAAAGATGTCCCTTAACTGCAAAGACTTGCTTGGTCTTGAGCATCTGGATAAAAAAGACTTACAGATAATTTTAAACGCAGTAAAACCCTTTAAAAGTCTTTTCACTAGGTCTGTTAAAAAAGATCCAACTTTGATTGGTAAGACAGTAGCAATGCTTTTTTACGAGCCTTCAACTCGCACAAGAAATTCTTTTGAAATTGCTGCAAAAAGGCTTTCTGCGGATGTCGTAAATATTGCGGTTAGTACTTCAAGCGTAGTTAAAGGCGAAAGTCTAATAGATAC
>JAITAQ010000055.1 GCA_031283985.1 Endomicrobium sp.
TTTTTCCCACAAGCTATAAGAATCCTATTCTGCTATATGGAATAAGAATCCCCAACGATTCACAGTCAAATGATAGCGGCGACAGCACTTTTTTGCTATCAGGGATCAAATTGCTCATTTCTGTGTCTTGAGCAGAACCATATTATGTAAAGAATTTCTTAAATCTTGAAATATTTTTGGTTGCATATATTCAAACCCATTTTTTCAAAAATCATGTCAGGGGGTATTAGAACGACTTGTGGTATCATGAGGAAGACATACAGTCAACCGTTTTAAATATTTAAACAATACCACACCATTCAACAAACTCATTAATTAACACTTTCTCAATCTTTTGCTAGTGTTAATATAAAAATTTTATCCGCTCCACAGGATTTTAAAGCAGATGAACAAGCGGAAATAGTTGATGAAGTTGTGATTATATCATCTATTAACAATATGTTTTTGCCTGTTATAACTTCCTTATTTTTTATCAAAAATGAATTTTTTAGATTTTCAAAACGTTCAATTCTTGACAACTTAAACTGAGGTTTTGTTATTTTCTTTCTAAATAAAACATTTTTCAACACGGGAATATTTGCTTTAACAGATAATTCGTCTGCAAGCAATTCAGATTGATTATAACCTCTTTTTATCTTTCTTACGATGCTTAAAGGAACGGATATGATAAAATCAGATTCTTGATAGAAATTGTTATTTTTCATTGTTTCATACATATCTGCGGCAAAATCTTTAGCTAAAAAAGTTCTATTAGAATATTTAAACTTTAAAATTAATTTCCTTACAGATCCCTTATACTCATAAACAGAACGCATTTTATCAAATATACGCCTTTTAGAATTTTTCTTACATTCATAACAAAATTCTCCTCCTGAAGATAAAAACTTGTCGCATATTTGGCAAATATGCCCGTTTATAAAACTAAATGATGATTTGCACATGCTGCATATCCTCATCTGAGATGTGGAAATTAAATCTTCTCCACAAGATGAGCATGTAATAGGATAAAATAAATTTACAATTTGCAAAAAAACTTTTTTCATAAACTATCTAGAAATTGTATAGTCAATTTGCCTATAACGTCAAGGTCATATACACCTTATTCCTTATTCCTGTGATAAATCTAAAATACATAGTCAGCCAAAGTCTAATAGGTAACTCCAACCGCAAACATTTGTTGTAGAATTTAATTTACGGTTTAATTCTGAAAATACAAAATATATTTAATGATCAATCAGCTTGAAGACCAACAAATTGCTTTGATATTGTAACCATCCCTGTTTGCCAAGCTTTTGCATCATCGGTTTGAGAATAAATAAGATCCAAGCCTACCCCTATAAAGTTAGGTGTATGAGTTCCTATACCTATTCCTAAACCACAGACCGAATCATTGTTTGGGACAGCGATTTTGTCCCACAGAGACAACTTGATAGGAGTTCCTGCAAACGATACAGCAATAAATACAAACAATGTACATAATGACAACAATACTTTTTTCATAAATTCTACTTTTTTTGAACTGACCCAATTATTTTCTAACAGCTTAAAAATAAATTACAAAAATTATTTTTTCTCATTCTCTTTTAAATAATCTAAAAATCTGACAATATCGACTTATTCTAAAGTTCTTTTTCTTCAAAACTTACACTTACAAAACCATTCATGTCATGACAAATCTATCATCCACTTTTTCATAACGGCACTGTAAACATTTATACTTCTTATTCTGCCTGCCATTTTTGAAATTCACACCAAATTCTCTTCTCTTCTGAAAGCACAAAGCATTTATGGCATTGCTTTTGCCTACATTAGACCCTATTGGATAAAATAATCTCAGCATACCTTTGAGTAAGTAATTTTGCATTTTGACTCTACCCTAAAAACAACTCTTTTTAAGTATTTCTAATTTCTCGTTCTGGAAAAAAGTCTTAGTATTTCAAGATAAAGCCATACCAGCGTTACCATTAAAGCAAAAGAGCTGTACCATTCCATATATTTTGGCGCTCCATACTGTGCGCCTCGTTCAATTAAATCAAAATCTATAATGAGATTTAAGGAGGCAATAGCAACTATTATAAGACTAATTATTATACTAAGCCCTGAAGAAGAAGAATCTGACAAAAAGTTAAATCCTTTTACACCAAAAGCGACCATCAATAAATCAATTAAATATACAAGAGCTATAGCAAATGTTGAAAGTATAACGACTTTCTTAAACCTTGGAGTAGCTCTGAGCATGCCTGTCTTATAGGTTGCAAGCATACAAAATAGAATGCACATTGTCAATAGTACGGCATTTACGACAATGCCTGGGTATGATTTTTCAAAATAAATGGAAATGACTCCCAAAACAAGACCTTCGCAAACAGCATAAATAGGCGACAAAAACGGCGACAAATTCATCTTAAAAGATGAAATTATAGCCAAGACAAAACCTCCTAATAATACAGGCAGCGCCAACGGCATTATAATGCTTGGGTGAGTCCAAGCATAAAATGCGCCAGC
>JAITAQ010000076.1 GCA_031283985.1 Endomicrobium sp.
GATAATATAAGTTTTAAAAGAATTATAAATATGCCTAAAAGAGGCATTGGAAAAACTTCTGTAGAAGCATTAGAAAAGTTTTCAATTATTAAAAATATATCTATTTGGCAAGCAATTGATTCTGCTCAAGAAGCAAATTTAACAAAAGGAGCGGTTGCTGCTCTAAAAGATTTTTCTCACCTTATAAAAGGTTTTATTGATTTAAAAAATAATACTTCAATCAAAGAGATGTCGGAAAAAGTTATACTGCATTCTGGATATTTAAAAGAACTTGAAGCTGAAAACTCTCCTGAATCCAGAACAAAAATAGAAAATATTCAAGAATTGATTTCAGCAATTGACGACTTTGAAAAACGCTCTCCAGACAAATCGCTTGCAGGATACCTAACGCAAATAGCCTTGATAAGCGACATAGATTCTTTAGACGAATCTAAAGGCAAAATTACGTTAATGACATTTCATCTAGCCAAAGGTTTAGAGTTTAAAAATGTTTTTCTTTGTGGGCTTGAAGAAGGTTTATTCCCTATCGGGGAATCTGCGTTTAATCCTCAAGAGTTGGAAGAAGAAAGAAGACTTATGTACGTCGGTATGACAAGAGCTATAAAAAATCTCTATTTGTGCTGGGCTACAGAGAGAACTGTCTATGGCAAAATTAAATGGAACATGCCTTCAAGATTTATCGCTGAAGCAGGATTTAGGGAAGAAGTTATTGAAAGACAACACAATATTAAAAACTTTAATCAAGGATTTAATAAAACAAAATGGAATGCAGCGTCTAACTATAAACAGTATAATAATTTTTCCAGAGCAAAAATTTCGTCCAGAAACGAAGATTCGTACAAATATATACATATAAATAGCGAATTAACTAAAGACGAACCTCTTTATACCCACAGTTCAGATTCAAGTCCTTATAAAATAGGAACTATCGTTTCACATCCCATTTTTGGAAAAGGTAAGATTATTGAAAAAAATGGTATTGGAAATGATTTGAAACTTGTTGTTTTGTTTGAAACAGGACAATGGAAAAAGCTTCTTGCAAGAGTTGCTAATTTGAGCGTTATATCCTGAGCGAAATTTATTTATAAAAACCACAAAACTTCCAAATAACTAATTTTTGCCAATCTTCTAAAAATATTTGATGGTTCAGCTAGTAGAAAAAGTAAATATTAGACAATCTTAACTTGATGTTAAAGATATTATACAACCATAAAGTAACAATGTTTTCGCGGCATAAATTCATAGAGCAATCACTTAAAAATGATAACTAAATGTATTTAGTAGTCGCTTTATTTTTCGCTTGCGAATTTTTTGTAGTGCAAGTTAAAAACTTGACAGAACAAAGGCTAATTATCATATAGCTGTTAAATAACGGTGTTGGCAGTACAGATAAATTGTAAGAATGAATTTTGAATCTCTAAAATTTGACGATATAAACAATTACAAAGTTCTCTATAAATCTGCTGAAAAGCAAATTGTCAAAAAGACGAGGCAGTAAGGTAAAAAGATATTAAAAACACAAATACAAAAATATATAATTGATACAGGATTTAGAAATAGGCTTTTAGGTTATAGAGACATTAGCAGAGGGTATATTCTTTAAAATGTTATATTTTTTTCTGGAATAAAAATGCAAAATATTTTAAATTTCTTAATTGAAAAAAAGATAACTTATGTGATAATTTTTTTTCTTAACTCTTGCTAATCTTCATCTAGTAAGTTGTTCAGATTGAATTTCTTCAACGTTTGATTCTACCTCGTTTGCAAAACTTTTTCGCTCTTGGTAAAAGGCATTTTGAGCAAAGTGCTTATTGTCAGTATCGCTATTACTATTAAAAGTAACAGTGCAATTCCTAATTTATATTTGTCTTTCATCTATCCTCCAAACAATACACTTACCTTTAAAAATCTAAATATCCGCCTTTATGCTTTCAATTTTTCTAAAAGAATTTTATTTACAAGTTGAGGATTTGCCTGTCCTTTAGATTTTTTCATGACAATCCCGATTATTGCTCCGATAGCTCTTTCTTTGCCTGCCTTAAATTCGGCAACAGCCTTTACATCCTCAGCAATAGCTTCATCGCAAATCTTCATAATCGCCGATTCGTTTGAGATTTGAAATAAGCTTTTTTCTTTTACTATAGTTTCAGGAGCTAAAGATTTCTCATACATTTCTTCAAAAACAGTCTTTGCAATCTTACCTGAAATGACATCGCTTAAAATAAGAGACACTAGTTTAGCTAAATTTTCGCTTGAAACAGGCGACTCTGAAATATCTATTTTTGAAGCGTTGAGCTTAGCATTTAACTCAGTGGAAACCCAGTTTGCAATAGGCTTCGCAGCGACTTTTTTATCTTGCGAAGCATTCAAAGTTTCTTCATAATAATCTGCGATCATTCTTGTTGAAGTCAAATAATCTGCGTCATATTCTGACAAACCGTAATCGTTTATAAATCTTTTCTTTTTTACTTTAGGAAGTTCAGGAAGCTGTTTTCTTAAATCTTCAATAAAAGAATCAGGCAAATCAAAAGGAACCAAGTCAGGCTCAGGAAAATATCT
>JAITAQ010000088.1 GCA_031283985.1 Endomicrobium sp.
GATAAGAAAGAAATTGAGTCAAGAATATCTCAGATTCGCAAGCAGATTGCAGATACAAAATCTGAATATGATAAAGAAAAACTTCAGGAAAGACTTGCAAAATTGGTTGGCGGCGTAGCAGTGGTAAACGTTGGTGCTGCAACTGAAGCCGAAATGAAAACAAAGAAATTTAAAGTTGAGGATGCTTTGAACGCAACAAGAGCTGGAGTAGAGGAAGGTATAGTTGCTGGAGGTGGTGTAGCTCTTTTAAAGGCGCAAGCTGTTTTGGAAAAAATCAAAGCTAACGATGCAGATGAAAAGGTAGGCATTGAAATTGTTTTTAAGGCTCTTGAAGGACCTATAAGAATGATAGTAGAAAACGCAGGTCTTGAGGCTTCTGTAATAGTAGATAAAGTAAAAAGCTCAAAAGACGCTGCTTTTGGGTATAATGCCGACAGCAACGAGTATGTGGATATGATAAAAGTTGGTATTGTAGATCCAGCGAAAGTTACAAGAACAGCATTGGAAAACGCCGCTTCAATAGCAGGTCTTGTTTTAACGACAGAAACGTTAGTAACAGATATTCCTGAAAAATCTTCTAAATTGCCGATGGGAGCAGGAATGCCTCCAATGCCAGAATATTAATAATAATATTCTCATTTAAGAACCAGTCTCCGAGTTCGGAGACTGGTTCTTTTTTCTTAAACTCAGGTAATAAATAAAAAAAAGACAGGATTAAAAAGATTTTCAATCCTGTCTTTAAGGTTTTTAGAACAAATTTAGATTTTCTTTATGTTTGCTGCTTTAGGACCTTTGTCAGAACTTACAACTTCAAATTCGACGCTGTCGCCCTCTGCTAAAGACTTGAAACCTTCAGACTGAATAGCTGAATAGTGTGCAAAAACATCACCTGATCCATCATCATTAGAAATAAATCCATAACCTTTTTGGTCGTTAAACCACTTAACTTTGCCTTGTGCCATTACTGCAACTCCTTTTTTTATCTGCATTAGCAGATACTTAAAATTACAACCCATTGTAGCGATTGCTTTATCATTTAATAAAATAATTATATAATTGTCAAGTACGATATTATACACGCAAAGGCAGCATTTTTATTCTCGGAAGAAAAAATTGTAAAAAGAGCAATGAAAAAAAATATAAACAAAATAATAAGTATTGTGAAAGCAAGTTGTGCTTTATTTACCAACTCAAAAGAGACTTTTTATCTTACTGGAGCTGAATTTGATGGTTTTTGGATTTTGCATGTTAATAACAAAACGTATGCTATTTGCTCTAAGATGATAGAAAATCAAGTAAGAGAATTCTTTTTTGATAAAGGCGTATATGTATATATCAGCGTTCCTTTTCATAAAGCTGTTTTAGAAATTTTGAAAGAAAACAATGCAAAAAAATTGTTTGTTGATCCGAAATACATGACAGCTTTGGATTTTATTGTTGTAAGCAAAAAGTTAAGTCAAAATGGTATAGAAGCTGAAAGAAAGATAGGTATGCTTGATAGTGCAAGGATGATAAAAGAAGATAACGAAATAGAGAATTTAAAGAGGTCATGCAAAATAGTTTCAGCGATTTGCGACACTGCCAGAAAAGAACTTAAACCGGGTCTTAGTGAATTAGACGTTCACTATAAAATTCTTGAGTTGTTTTCAGAAAATCACGTAACTGAAAGTTTTGCACCTATAATAGCTTTTGGGAAAAATTCTGCAAATCCTCACCACATAAGTTCTGATAAGAAATTAATTCAGAATGATATTATAATGATGGATATAGGCTGTATCTACAACGGTTATTGTTCAGACTTGACGCGTACATACTTTTTAGATGAAATTGACGATAATTGTAAACAGATTTGGAATGTTGTTAAGCGTTCTCAGGAAGCCGTGTTGAAAGGAATAAAGGCAGGTTTGCCTATTGCTTGGGCGGACAAAACTGCAAGAAGTGTAATAGAATCTGCTGGGTACAAAGATAAATTTATACATACTACCGGGCATGGAGTAGGAATAGAAATTCATGAAATGCCTTTGTTATCCTCAGATGCCAAAGGCGTTTTTCTTGTAGGAATGACTGTTACTACTGAACCTGGAATATATATTGAACAAGAATTCGGCGTTAGGATAGAAGATACAATACTTATAAAAGAAGATGGTTGTGAAGTATTGACTTCAGCAACATATTAATAGAGGGAGAAAAGATGATTTCAACATCGGATTTTAAAAATGGACTTAATATTTTAGTAGATGGCGACCCCTATCAGATTGCTTGGTTTCAAAACCACAAACCAGGAAAAGGCGGAGCCGTAATGCGCGTTAAGCTAAAACATCTTAAAAAAGGCGGTACTATTGAACGTACTTTTAAGTCAGGAGAGAAGTTTGAAGCTTTAAGCGTTGCAAGACAGAAAAAGCAGTTTTTGTACAAAGAAGGAGCAAATTTTAATTTTATGGATATGAATACGTACGAACAAATAAGCGTTTATTCAGAATTGTTAGGAGATAAGTCAAATTATCTTAAAGAAAATCTTGAAGTTGAAGCTATATATCTTGAAAATGAACTTATTGGCATAGAGCTTCCAATAATAATAGAAATGACAATAGCTGAAGCAGAACCCGGAATCAAAGGCGATTCAGTTTCCAATCTTACAAAGATGGCAAAAATTGAAACAGGTGCGGATATTCGCGTTCCTCTTTTTATCAAAGAAGGCGATAAAATAAAAGTGGATACAAGAACTGGAGAATACGTAGAGAGAGTATAATCAAAGCTGTATTTGTCAGCGAAGAAATCTTAATAGTCCTCGTTTTGGCGAGATATAATGAGGTTAAAATGAATCCACAGGAAATAAAAAAATTTTTAAAATCAATCAGGCATACTGATATCGAAGAAATGGAATATCACAATGGTGCCCATTCTTTGTATTTTAAAAAATCTGAAGTGGACGTTGTTGCAATGACTATTGCATCTGTCAAAGAAATTGTTGTTGAAAGCAAAAAAATGAAAGAAAAAGATTCTATAGTTCCAATCAAATCAACAATGGTAGGTACTTTTGTGAGTGCTTATTGTGCCGACAAACATTTTTTTATCAAAGAAGGCGACAATATCGCAATTGGCCAAAAAATTGGGCAAATAGAAGCAATGAAGATTAGTAAAGACGTAAAAAGCAAAGTCAAAGGTAAAATAGTAAAAGTTCTTGTTTCAAATGGTCAAGCAATTGAGTATGGGCAAGAACTATTTTTAGTTAATACGAGCAAATAATTTATCAAACATTTCAATTCAATTGCTGTTTACAAACAGGAGATAAGATGTTTAAAAAGGTTTTAATTGCAAATAGAGGCGAAATAGCATGCAGAATAATAAGAGCGTGCAGAGAGCTTGGAATTAACACGATTGCTATACATTCAGAGGCTGACAGAGAGAGTATGCATGTAAAACTTGCCGAACAGTCTGTATGCGTAGGCGAGGCAAGTGCTTCGGATAGTTATCTTAACATACCAAGCATTATAGCTGCGGCAGAAATTTCAGGAGCAGATGCTATTCACCCAGGATATGGGTTCTTATCTGAAAATACTTATTTTGCCGAAGTTTGCGAAGCTTGCGGTTTAAAATTTATTGGACCTTCAAAAGAATCTATAGAAAAGATGGGAGATAAAATAGCCGCTATTGAGCTTATGAAGAAATCAGGCGTTCCTGTAGTTCCAGGTTCCGACGGTCCTATAAGTGCTGACGGTCCTAAAATTTTTGCTATGGCAAAAAAGATAGGGTATCCTGTAATAGTTAAAGCTACTGCAGGCGGCGGTGGAAAGGGAATGAGAATAGTAACTTCCGAAGAAACTCTTCAAAATGCCATTATAATGGCTCAGACTGAAGCTAAAGCTGCATTCGGTAATCCTGACGTATATATGGAAAAATATATTGAGGAGCCTCATCATATAGAATTTCAAATTCTTGGGGATAAATACGGCAAAATTGCCTATTTGCCTGAGCGGGATTGTTCAATACAAAGAAGACATCAAAAACTTGTTGAAGAGAGCCCTTATCATTTAATAAACGAATCTCTTAGAAAGAAAATGGGCAAATCCGCAAGGAACGCCGCCAGTGCAGTTAAATATGTTACCGTAGGTACAGTAGAATTTCTCGTGGATAAGAAAGGTCATTTTTATTTCATGGAAATGAATACTAGAATTCAGGTTGAACATCCTATAACCGAAATGGTTACAGGGATAGATCTTGTAAAAGAACAAATAAAGCTTGCCGCAGGAGAAAAACTTTCTATTATTTCTGAAAAAGTAAAGATATTAGGTCATGCTATAGAGTGTAGAATAAATGCCGAAGACCCAGATAAAGATTTTATCCCGTCGCCGGGCAAAATAGGTAAATTATATTTGCCTGGAGGTCCGGGAATCAGAATTGACACGCATGTTTATTCAGGATATACAATCCCTCCATTTTATGATAGTTTAATAGCAAAGGTTATATCTTTTGGAGTAGACAGAGGCGAATCTATTACAAGAATGCAGAGAGCGTTGAGAGAAGTGGAAATAGAAAATATTAAAAATACATCTTCTCTGCATGCTAAGATTATGGGCAGTGAACAGTTTCGCCAAGGAAGCGTAAGCACGGACTTTCTTTCAAAACATATACTTGGAAAATAAAGCAGGGAATAATGGAAAACAACGGCAAAGAAATAATTAAAACCCTTATAAATGACAGCATTGAAGCAAAGAAAAAAATGCTTGAAGATGCTCAAATTGATTACATTTATAAAGTTGTAAATAAAGTTGTTGAAACTTACAAAAATAATAAAAAGATTATTATATGTGGAAACGGTGGATCTGCTTCTGATGCCTTGCATTTTTCTGCCGAAATGGTGGTTCGTTTTGAAAAAAACAGAGCAGCTCTTGCATCTATTACTTTAAATGAAAACGTATCTTCTTTGACTGCGATAGGCAATGACTTTGGTTATGACTATTCTTTTAGCAGGCAGCTGGAAGCTTTTGCTCGAGAAGGGGATATTTTTATAACCATATCAACAAGCGGCAATTCAAAAAATGTTATAAATGCTTTGGAATTTGCTAGAAAATTGGGTGTATTTACAATAGGAATGACAAATTTGGACGGCGGAAAAATGAAGAATATGTGCGACTTGTGCTATTGCGTGCCATCTAGAGTTACAGCAAGAACGCAAGAATGTCATATACTTTTGATACACATAATAGCTAAATTTGTTGAAGAGAAAGTCTTTAACTAAACTAAAATAAATAATATAAATAAAATTACCAAGACTGCGACTTTTAGGTGCAGAGTTGTGTAAGTTACTATAAATTCGCTAATGCTCTTAAAGCAAAAAGATACCCATCTGCACCAAGTCCTGAAATCTGTCCCAAAACTACAGAGGCAATATAAGATTTATGCCTAAAATCTTCTCTTGCATAAATATTTGAAATATGAACTTCTATAGTCGGAATTGAGACTGCTGTCAAAGCGTCTCTTATGACAACCGATGTATGCGTAAAGGCTGCAGGATTTATAATAATTCCAAAAAAATTGTTATAGCAACTCTGAATTTTATCTACAATCTTGCCTTCATGATTTGACTGAAAAAACTCAATCTCAATTTTTAATTCTTTTGCAAGGTCACTAATTTGTTTCTCAATCTCATAAAGATTAATATTCCCATATATTTCAGGTTCTCTTTTACCGAGCATATTTATATTTGGACCATTTAATACAAGTATTTTCTTCATTTATTTGCTCCTTAAAACATTAAATACAATATTATCGTTTACTTGTCTGTTAACGGTTTTGCCTATATCTTTAATAAGAACAAAATTAATGTTACCGTTAACAGATTTTTTGTCCTTTTTCATAAGTGCTAGAAATTGTTTTTTGTTATTTTTTGTATCTAGGTTAAATGCTGCCAAATTCAGTAGTTTTTCCACTTTATTGTATGTTTTTTGCCCACACAGCTTTAACTTCAAAGAAAGTTTCGCTGCAAAGAGCATTCCTATTGCCACAGCTTCACCATGTAAAAATTTTTTATAATGGGTTACAGTTTCAAGCGCATGTGCATAAGTGTGACCAAAGTTTAATACAGACCTGAGTCCATTTATTTCTTTTTCATCCTTTTCAACAACTTTTGCTTTATAAGAACAACTCTTATAAATCATATAATCAAAATCTTTTGGTGATATAATTTCATTTCCAAGTAAATTTATCAAATAGTTATAAAATTTATAGTCAAAAATAAAAGCATATTTTATAATTTCTGCAAGTCCGTTTCTTATCTGTCTTTCAGGAAGAGACTCCAAGAAAGAAGTGTTTATCCATACAAGTT
>JAITAQ010000063.1 GCA_031283985.1 Endomicrobium sp.
GCAACATCAAAAGAGTTTACAATGTATTACATAAACATGCAAAAAGATTTTGTTGAAAAAAGTTTAAAAATGCTTGCAGATACTATGCAAAATCCTCTATTTCCAAAAGATGAGATAGATAAAGAAAGAAAAGTTGTAATAGAAGAAATCCAAAGACATTTTGATAATCCTGGATCTGTCTTGTATGAAAAGTTTTACGAAACAATTTATAAAACAAGCACGTTAAAAAACAGGGTTATAGGAACATCAGACGTTATTAGCAATATATCGTCTGAAAAAATATATGAATATTATAAAATGCACTATGTCCCTGAAAAGATGTTAGTTGTTGTTTCAGGTGGGTTTGACAAAAAAAAAGTTGCGGAGGTTATAGATAATACTTTCGCTAAGTTTGAAAAGCAAAAAGTTCCAATCGATCCGTTGCTTAAGGAAAAAAGTCGAACTGGTAAAAATATAACTAAATACGGTAAAGTAGAAGTGGGGTATATGCTTTCCGGCTTTTTGGCTTCTGATGTTGATGATGAAGATCTATATGTTGCAGATTTGGCAACAGACATTTTAGGCGGTGGGAAAAATTCCAGACTTTATAAATTTCTTTACGAAAAAGAACATCTTGTATATGCTACAGACGCTTCTTTTTATGTTGAAAAAGGTGGCGGAAACATTCATATATCTTCAGTTTTTGATCCGAAAAATATTAAAGAAATAAAAAAAGAAATTGAGAAGCAGATAGAAGATATTATAGCTAGCGGCATTAGTAAAGAAGAATTAAATAGATCAAAACTCTTATTGAAAACAGATTGGCAGTTTTCTAACGAGACACCTTATGATGTTGCTAATAAGTTCGGCTATTGGAAATTGATGGGTAATGCAGAGTTTGTTTGCAATTATCTAAAAAAGCTGCAGGGTCTTACAAGCAAAGATGTTGTAGAATTTTTTAAAAAATATTATTCTAAAGATGCGATTTCTCATACGGCTTTACTGCCTAATAAAAGTTGTTGTTAATTTGAGATATTTATATGGAAAGGTTTACGCTTAAAAACGGTATTAACATATTGTTTGATAAAACAAACGGTTCAGAAATTGTTTCTTTAAGAGTTCTTAGTCCGGTTTCTGTTATAAATGAAGATTTGTGCAATGCGGGGATATCCAGTCTTACGTCAAAACTAATGGTATATTCTACAAAAAACCGTTCAAGCGCAATTTTAGCAAAGGACGTAGGCAATATTGGTGCAGACTTGTCTTCAAATGCAGCTTATGACATGACAGGATTTAGCATGTCTTGTTTGTCTGAATATTTTGACAAAGCGGCAGAAATTCTTTCCGATATAGTTTTAAATCCTATTTTTAATGAGAGAGAATTTAAATTTGAGAAAGAAAATGCTATTGCTGCTCTAAAGTCTCGCAAAGATAGCATAGGTGTAACAGCTTCAGATGAATTTGCCAAACTTTTTTACGGCGATTCTTCTTATTCTTTTCCCATTATAGGCAGGAAAGAATCTATTTTGAAAATTTCCCGCGAAGATTTAATAAAGTGGCATAAATATTCTTACAATGCTTCAAATACTTTAATTTCAGCTTCGGGTAATGTTTCTTGTAACTTTATAAATGAATCTTTGGAAAAACATTTTTCTGCTGTTGCGGTGGGAGATAAATTTAAAGAGCCGATATTCAATATAAGTCATATGGAACCCATAAAAAAAGAAATCAGTGGAAAGTTTAATCAGTCGTATATATTTATAGGGTTTCCTTGTGCATCCGTTAATGGTAAAGATTTTGTAACAATTAAAGTTATAGTTACTGTTTTAGGTAGTAGAATGACGAGCAGATTATTCGTTGAGTTAAGGGAAAAACTGGGATTAGCGTATGAGGTAAGCGCCGTTTATCCTTTAAGAAAAAAAGACAGTTATTTTGCAGTTTACATAGGTCTTGATAAGAAAAATATAGACTTAACGTTAAAAAAGATAGATGAAATATTAAAAGACTTTTATTCCGTGAAAATCCCTGAGCAGGAATTAAAAGATGTTAAATCATACATAAAAGGTATATATCTTTTAGATAGGCAGACAGTTAATAAAAAATCTTATTATAATGGTTGGCGCGAGATAGTTGGACAAGGTTATAAATATGATTTAGGGTATTTAAGAGATATAGAAAAAGTTACAACACAAGATATTTTAGATGTTGCAAATAAAATATTTACAGGAAAATCTGTTTCTGTAATTATTAATCCTGAAAAATAAATTATTATGAACGAACTAATTAAAAAAATTAACAGTATTTCTAAAGATTATGATGTGTATGCTGTTGGTGGTTTTGCAAGAGACTTACTTCTAAAGCTTAAACATAAAGATATTGATTTAGTTGTTAATAATGATGCTCTAAAGTATGCAAAAAAAGTAGCTGCAGCTTTAAAAGCTAAACTTATAACGCTAGATGAAGATACTGAAACTTACAGGATAATACTTAAAGATTACAAAATATCAAATATTGATATAGCGCTCTTTAATGGTAAGACAATAGAAGAAGACTTGCAAAGCAGGGATTTTACTATTAACGCCATAGCTTTCAAACTCAAATATTTTGAAAATTTCAGGAAACATATCATTTTCTCTAATAAAAATACTCTTGTAGATTTAAAGTCTAAAACATTCGATGTTATCTCCGAAAAGACTTTTAAGATAGATCCTTTAAGAATGCTTAGAGCTTTTAGATTTATTTCAGAATTTATTGGGTTTAATCTTTCAAATAAGACACTATTGAAGATCAAACAAAATGCAAAGCTTATAAAATCTGCTGTGCCTGAAAGAATAAAGAATGAGTTTTTTAGAATCCTTTCTGCACAAAATTCTTCAGAATTGCTTAAAACTATGGACGCCTGTGGATTGCTTTCTGGTATTTTCCCTGAAATAGAAAAAATGAAGAAAGCAAAAAAGAAGTATTATTATCATCCAGGAGGCTTGTTTGAGCATTCTTTTGAAACGCTAGAATTTACAGAAAATATTTTAATCAACCTAAAAACATATTTTCCAGAAAGCTTTATTGAACTGCAAGAGCATTTTTATAATGGAGAATCTTTATCGGAAAATGTTACAAGAGCGTCTTTGTTAAAGTTTACGGCTTTGTTTCACGATAATGCCAAACCTGAAACTGCAAAGTTTGAAAACGGGAAAATGCGGTTTTTTGAACATGAAGATTTTGGTGCAAATAAATTAAGAAGAATAATGCATTCTTTAAAGTTTGGCAAAAGAGATATTGAAACCGCAACATTTTTAGTAAGACATCATATGCGACCTTCCACATTGACAAGAAATAATATTGTTACAAAAAAAGCTGTACTGAAATTTTTTAGAGATATAGGCGACAGCACTCCTGATTTAATTGTTCTTTCAATGTCTGATTGGCATTCTTATAAAAGGTTGAAAGTTTTTTCTTCAAAAGAATTAAAGCTTCAAAAAAAATCAGTAAGAGATCTTATAAAAAAATATTATGAATTAAAAAATACTAAGCCTCTGCCTAAATTTATAGACGGCAATATAATAATGAGAGAATTCAGGCTGAAGCCTGGTCCATGGATCGGCGAGCTTCTAAATTTTGTAAACGAAGCACAGTTTGATGGAAAAGTGTTAAGTAAAAGTGACGCTTTAAAGCTGGTTTTGTCCAAATTGACACATATTAAAAAAAAGTATAAAATCTGTGACGAGATGTTCAAGCAGGCGATTTTTGCGGGCGTAGTCTAGTGGTAAAACCCTGGCTTCCCAAGCCGGAGATGTGGGTTCGATTCCCATCGCCCGCTATTTGTCTTTTTTTTGGATAAAACGCGATTGAAAGTTGCCAATGTTTATTTATTGATATGTGTTTAAGTGTGGGAAAATAAGAGGTGTTTATTATGGCAAAAGCAAGATGCATGAAATGTAAAAAACAAGTTGAAGTAAAAGATTCTCAGAATGTAGTTATGAAAAACGGTATGAAAGCCATGTCCGGATTATGTCCATACTGCTCAACAAAAGTTTTTAAAATCGTAGGTAAAAACAAGTAGCATTTTCATTTGCCACAAAATCAATTAGATATGCTAAACACAGATATACTCATCGCCGAGTAACAGAAATTTCTTGACAAATTTTCTATTTCTGATATAATATAATACTGCCTTTGTAATGAGCATCATAAGAAGAGTTGTTAAAAAGAAATTAAATAAAGGCTTGACAAAAAATTTTGATTGTGATACAATACATTACATTATAGTTACAGCAAAGCAACAAAAGTTTTTCATATAAAACTTTAAAATATTGTGTTTGAGAAGTTTGACAAGGATTTAAAAGTTTTGTTTAATTAAGTAGTTGTTAACATAGAATTTAGAAAGCAGTTGTAGTTGCAACAAAATCTTTTTTGTGTTATACTCTTTAGTCAGTCTTATAGATAATAAGGTCTAAGTCCTTTAAATAAGGTATCCCTACTAAATATGTAGAGATAGAAGTCTTTGCTAATCTGGAAAAGATTAAAAGGCAAAGGTGGATATATTTTTCTCTTTAAAAAGTTCTTTGAATACTAAATAACACGCAGATAAGCGCCTCGCAAAAGAGGCAATCAAGTAATTTAAGGGTCATTTATCAATTTAAATAAAATCCGGAAGGTTTTTATTTAGTAGCACAAAAGTAATAAGAGCTTATTAACAAATCTCTATAAAAATTTTATGGAGAGTTTGATCCTAGCTCAGAGTGAACGCTGGCGGCGTGCCTAACACATGCAAGTTGTGCGGGATTGTGCAGAGGATCGCATGATTTAGCGGCAAACGGGTGAGTAACACATAGGAAACCTCCCTCAAAATGGGGAATATTTCCGAGAAATCGGAGTCAATACCGCATAGGACCACAATTTGACATCAAATAAGGGTTAAAGCAGTAATGCGTTTTGAGATGGTCCTGTGGCCTATCAGCTAGTTGGTGGGGTAATAGCCTACCAAGGCTATGACGGGTATCCGGCCTGAAAGGGTGAACGGACACACTGGAACTGAGACACGGTCCAGACTCCTACGGGAGGCAGCAGTGGGGAATTTTGGACAATGGGGGAAACCCTGATCCAGCGACGCCGCGT
>JAITAQ010000082.1 GCA_031283985.1 Endomicrobium sp.
AACATTTCATAAATGGTCTGAAAGAAATTCTTTTCTTATAATAAATTTTGCAGCTGGCGTTATGCTTACTCTTGCTTTTGCTCATTTAATACCAGAGGGATTTGAGTTAAATTCCAATATAATGTCTTATGTCTTAATTGGCTTTTTGTTTATGTTTTTTTTGCAATTTATTATTTTATTCCATCCATGCCACGATCATGACTGCCACACTCACACGCATGTAGCTTCTATTGTAGGTTTATCTCTACATTCAATTATTGATGGACTTATGATAGCCATTGGCTTTGAGGCTAATGCTGAAATAGGAATTCTTACAACACTTGCTATTTTGCTTCACAAGCTTCCAGATGGAATAACTATCTCTGGAATTTTGCTTCATAAAGGTACTTCTAAAAAGAAAATTTTTCTTCTCTCTCTTCTTACTGCATTATTTACACCTCTCGGCACAATACTTGGTCTATGTTTGTTTAAAGGAATGTCCTTACATATGTTAGGAACATTTTTAGGAATAACGGCAGGGTCTTTTATTTTTCTTTCGGCTTCAGATTTGATACCGGAAACGCATAAGTCAAAGGATAAAATTACGTCGCTTATGCTGTTTGCAGGCGTATTCGTTGTTCTTGCTGCAAAACGTATAATAGGACATTGATTTATAATATTATGATAAAGATAAGTGATTTTGGAGATTTTCAACAATGAATGAGATAAAGAAGTTTCCATATACTGATATTTTGGGTTGGTCTGTATCAAGGTACGACAGATTCTCAAACTGCAAACGTCAATATTTCTACGATTATTATGCAAAGTACGATAAAGAAAATCCTCTTGAGAAAATTTTATTTTTAAAAAATTTAACTTCAAAAGCTTTGGAAATAGGAAATATTGTTCATGACGTTATAAGAGATATGCTTCAAAGATTTCAGAAGAGCTCAAAACCAATAAACAAAGATAAATTTTTTAAATATGCATTTAATATGACTCAAGAATATTGTGGTGCTAAAACTTTTTTTGAACATTATTACAATGGTGATTTAATTTCCGTTCAAGAAATATACTTAAAAGTTAAAAATATACTTGAAAATTTTTTAAACAGCCCTCGTTTTTCTTGGATTGAAAAAAACGCTGTTCCCAAAAGCTCAGACTGGGTTATAGATCCTGCAGGTTTTGGAGAAACAAGAATAAATAATTATAAAGTATTTTGCAAAATGGATTTTTTATTTCCAATAGGAGATAAAATATATATTATAGATTGGAAAACAGGTAAATGTGATGATGTTAAACATTCAAAGCAATTGACTGGATACTCTCTCTGGGCAAACTACCATTTTGAAAAAAAAGCCGCAGATATCGTGCTAATGATTGTATATCTTTACCCTGAATATAAAGAAAAAAATGTAAAAATCAATGATATATCCATATCTGAATTTATAAATACTGTAGAATTAGAGACAAAAAATATGTATGAGTATTTGATTGATATTGAGAAAAACATACCTAAAGATAAAAAAGAGTTTCCTGTTGCCTCTAACATGTTTTTTTGCAAATATTGCAATTATAAAGAAATTTGCTGCACAAGCAAATTTTAAAATTGACGCATTTTATCGGTCATTAAATTGATTCCCTTTGTATATTGTTTTTATGGTATTGTGTTGTATTTAGAACGCTTGTCTTTATTTGTTTATTTGTTACTTATGGAGTACAGATATTACAAAATTTCTTCTGATTTAATTTTAAAAGAGGAAAATGTAAAAATATACGATTATATTTCGCTTTGTTGAAAATACATTCCTTTGTCTAGTCTTGCCAAATCCGGAATAGAAATTATTAAATCAAACGTTATGCAAATGCAGCAAGTAATATTAAATATTTTACTAAATGCTAAAGACGCTATGTTTAACGGAGGAAAAAATTACTATAAAAAGTGAAGATGAAGTCGGCAATTACGTTTTGAGCGTCTCTGATGCAGGATCTTAAAATTGCTCACGAATGTTATGATATTATGGTATAGTAAAAAATTTGAAAGGAGAAATATCGGTTAAGAGTGTTATAGAAAAAGGTACGATTTTCTATATAAAATTTCCGATACTAAAATGAATATGAATGCGATTTTATATATTTTGATTGGAGTTATTGCGGGAGCTTCTTTTTTTCTGTACAAGTATATGTCGGTTGTAAAAGATAATGCGGCTAAAGAGCAAAAGATAGAAGATTTAGAGGAAAATATCAAAAGACAATTGAGCTTAAACGATTCTTTGAAAGTAGAATTTGAGAATATTGCTTCAAAAGTTTTAGAGGAAAAAAATGCAAAAATTACGGATTTGAGTAAAACTTCTTTGGAAAGTGTAGTTGCACCGTTTAAAGTAAAAATTGATGAGTTTAAAAACAAGGTTGAAAATCTCCAGATATATGAAGCAGAAAAAATATCTGGATTACAGAGAGAATTGGAAAAATTGATTAATCTTAATAAGCAAGTAAGCGAAGAAGCCAATAACCTTGCAGGAGCATTAAAAGGTGAGAATAAATTACAAGGGATATGGGGGGAGTTTACTTTAGAGAGAATTTTCGAGTATGCGGGCATGATAGAAGGTGTGCATTATAATTCTCAAGAGCAGTTTAAAGAAGAAAGTGGAAGAAAGATTCCAGATTATATAGTTAACTTGCCCGATGGAAAGCACATAGTTGTTGACGCCAAAACATCTCTAGGAGCTTACGAAAAATATTATAATTCTCAAAATAAAGCTGATAAAAAGATTTATTTAAAAGAGCATTCCGTAAGTATAAGAAAACACATTGATGAGCTTGCAGGAAAAGATTATGCCAATTTGCAGGGACTTAACCAACCTGAATATGTTTTAATGTTTGTGCCTATAGAAGTCGCTGTTTCTCTGGGAGTTGCAGATAAGCCAGACTTATTAGGCTATGCATTTAAGAAAAATATTATAATAGTTACTCCTTCAACACTTTTAGCTACTCTAAAAACTGTTGAGCATATTTGGCGACAAGAAAACCAGAGAAAAAATGTTTTTGAAATAGCTAAAGTAGGAGGAAATCTTTACGATAAATTTGTAACTTTTGCTGAAATTTTGCTTAATGTCAATAGTAAAATAACAGAAGCAAAAGACAAGACGGAAGAAGCATTAAAAAGGCTTTCTTCTTCTGATAAGAAAGGAGACAGTTTGGTGGCAAGGGCTCAAAAGTTAAAAGAACTTGGATCTCCGACAAACAAAGAGATTCCTAAAGATCTGCTAAACGACACCAATAGTGGCATGTAAGTTGAGGATAAAATGAACGTACAGAAAACAACATTGTATAAAAATGAACTTAAAAATAAAGCACTAGAACTTAGAGAAGAATTTGATAAAAAGGATTTAGAGCTTATTTTTGACAATAATTCTTTTAAAGATTATTTTGTAAAGATTGTTGTTAAAACAAAAAAGGGAATAACAAAAGGAAATTTGTTTATCTATTATAAACCGACAAAAGATACGTATTCTTTGAAATGGCAAATAAAAGACGTTCAAACAGATTTGTTTATAGACTCATTATGGAACAAACT
>JAITAQ010000021.1 GCA_031283985.1 Endomicrobium sp.
TTAAGAATAGCAGCTTGTCTTAAGCCTTCAGCTTCCAAAATATTTGCTCTCTTTTCTCTTTCAGCTTTCATCTGTTTAGACATAGCGTCTGTAATGTCTTTAGGAGGGTCAATTTTTTGAATTTCAACTCTTGTAACTTTTACACCCCATTTGTCTGTAGCTTCATCCATTACAACTCTAAGCTGCGTGTTTATTTTTTCTCTTGACGTAAGAGTGCTATCTAATTCCATATCGCCTATTACGTTTCTTAAGTTTGTCTGAGCAAGCTTTAAAGCTGCAAGTGCAAAATTCTCAATGTTATAAACTACTTTTGCAGGATCTGTAACCTGAAAGTAAATTATAGCGTCAACAACAACCGACACATTGTCTTTTGTTATAACGCTTTGCGGGGGAACATCAATAACGCGTTCTCTCATATCTACTCTGAGCATTCTTTGAAATATAGGAATTATAATATTTGCTCCTGAGTCCTTTGTCCCTGTGTACTTGCCCAAAGTTTCAATAAGCCCTTTTTCGTATTGTTTTATTATTTTTACGGAATTAGCTATAAAAATCACAGCAAACGCCGCAATCATTCCTAAAAATATAGTCATCTTGTCCCCCATCCCTAAAATAGTATTTATATACTCCATTATTTTTTCCTTTACTTTTCAACTGTCAAAGTGGTGCCATTTATCCTTTTAATTTTTACAGACTCACCTTCTAAAATTTCAACGATAGATTCAGCTCTCCAAATTTCTCCAGAAACCTTCACAAAACCCGGACTGAAAGGAGTAATTTTACTAGTAACAATAGCTTCGTCCCCTATAAGAGCGTCAACATTTGATTCTATAGTTTTTGACTTTTTTATCATTTTCTTAAAAAAAGGCACTACAAAATATAAAGATAACATTGAAACCATAATGAAAACCATAATTTCAATCCAATGTGAATTGAAAAGATAAGACGCTCCTGCAGCAAAAAGCGAACCAATAGAAAGACATAAGCAAAAGAAAATAGACGGAGTTACTATTTCGCAAATTACAAAAACACCCGCAATTGTAAGCCATGCAAACCACGTCATGATATAAACTTCCAACGCATTATGGGCCAGTACAAGAACAACGCCTTTCCTTTTACATACTCGTCAGGCAATGGTCCCCAGAAACGCGAGTCAAAAGAAAAATCTCTATTATCGCCCATCATCATATAACAACCTTCAGGCACAATAACAGGTCCAAAATTATCTCTTATAAAAATAGGCGGAATGGATGTAAAATTTCCTTTTTCCCAAGCTTTCTGATAATTCCCTTCATTTTCAAACAATTTAAAACTTTCAAAAATAGAATCGTCATTATAAGCTACATAAACTTCTTTTACGAAAACATCGTTCAAGTAAAGTTTTTTATTTCTTATTTCAATCTTATCTCCGGCAACGCCAACACACCTTTTTATGAAATCTTTCTTAACTCCATGTTCTCTTTCGGGAATCGTCAAAGCCTCAGGAGGGCATTGAAAAACAACAATATCGCCTCTTTCTATCTTCTTCAAAGCAGCAAAACGCTTTCCAACGTATTTAAACGGTATTCTAAAACCATAAAAACACTTGTTAACAAAGAGATGATCTCCTTCAAGAAGAGTGTTTCTCATACTTCCCGATGGGATTTTAAAAGCCTGAATAAAAAAGAACATAATAAACGACGCTATTATCAAAGCAGTCCAAACAGTATCAGACCATGAATAAACGTTTTGAAACAATTTTTTAGAAGTTTGTGTTTTAAAACATTTTTTAAAAATCTGCATTGTCATTGCTATTACAAAAACAATACCCCCTGCAATAAAAAGTTTCAATTCCACAATATTTACCTCTTTTTCTATAATTAAATTAATTTAATTATTCATCTATTTTAAGAACAGCCACAAAAGCTTCTGACGGAATTTCTACTCTGCCAAACTGTCTCATTTTACGTTTCCCTTCTTTTTGCTTTTCAAGCAGTTTACGCTTTCTGGTTATATCGCCGCCATAACATTTTGCAAGAACGTCTTTACGCATAGCCGATATTGTTTCCCTGACAATTACTTTATTGTTTACTTTTGCCTGTATAGGTATTTCAAACATATGCCTTGGGATAATGCCTTTTAATTTCTCGGCAAGATAGTGAGCGAAAGTTTGAGCTTTATCCTTATGCGTAATAACTGTAAAAGCGTCTACAACTTCTGAATTTATCATAATCTCCAGTTTGACTAAATCTCCAAGTTGCGGTTCTATATGTTCATAATCAAAAGAAGCGTATCCTTTTGAAGCTGATTTCAACGCATCGTAAAAACCAACTATTATTTCCGCAAGCGGCATGTGATATTTCAAAAGAACTATTTTAACACTCATATACTTCATTGAAGTTTGTTTTCCTCTTCTTTTCTGACAGAGGTCAAGCATAGCACCTATATACTCAACAGGACAAATAATGTTAACTTCAGTATACGGCTCCCAAATTTCTTCAATATCGGCATTATTTGGAAACTTGGAAGGATTGTCTATAGTAACATATTTACCTTTTGTTTTCACTTTATAAACAACATTCGGTGACGTAACCAAAAGACTTAAATCAAATTCTCTTTCAAGTCTTTCTTTAATTATTTCCAAATGCAAAGAACCTAAAAATCCACATCTAAAACCAAACCCTAAAGATACAGACGTTTCAGGAAAATATACAAGTGAAGCGTCTGAAAGTTTGAGCTTTTCCAAAGCAGTCTTCAAACTGTCATATTCGGAAGTACTGTTTGGATAAAGCCCCGCAAAAACAAACGGATTTATTTCTTTATATCCCTCGTGATGACGTTTTGTTGGATTTAAACTCTCAGTTATAGTGTCGCCAATTTTTATATCTCTAATATCTTTTATGCCAGCAACTACATATCCCACTTCGCCTGAAGAAAGTTCTGACGATTCTATCATCTTTATTTTCATATACCCAACTTCAAGAACTTCATGTTCAGCTCCAGAAGCCATAAAACGAACCTTCATCCCTTTGCGGATTTTGCCGTCAAAGACTCTTATTATAACTATAACACCTCTGTAAGATTCGTAAAAAGAATCAAAAATTAAAGCTGATAAAGGCTCATCATTTATAATTTTTGCTGGCGGAATATTTGCAATAATAGAATCAACTATTTCATTTATTCCTATGCCTTCCTTAGCACTCGCAAGAATTGGCTCAGCATTTACGACAAGATCTTCTTTCATTTGCTCGTATGCACTATCAACATCGGCAGTAGGCAAATCTATTTTGTTTATAACAGGAACGATTTTTAAATTAGCACTCTTAGCAAGCATGGTATTTGCAAGCGTTTGAGCTTCAACGCCTTGAGTAGCGTCTATCACTAAAATTGCGCCTTCACAAGCTGCCAACGCTCTTGAAACTTCGTATGTAAAATCAACATGACCTGGCGTGTCTATCAAATTTAAAACATAAGTTTGACCGCTCTTATCCATATAATTCATTCTTATGGCTTTAGCTTTTATTGTTATTCCTCTTTCCCTTTCAAGCTCCATACCGTCAAGTATTTGATCTTTCATTTCTCTTTTTGAAATTGTGCTAGTATATTCAAGAAGTCTGTCGGCAAGAGTGCTTTTTCCGTGATCAATATGAGCTATAATGCAAAAATTTCTTATGTTAGACATAAATATTTTTCTCTTATAATCATTTACTTTTAAAACATATTGAAAGAAAATCCTAAAGCTATGTAGGACATCCTTTCAACATAATTAGTTCAGCTATGAGCTGCAATCTTTGAATGGTAAAAACAAACTATATACCCTATTTCTATCGTAAGTCACGAACACCTATTTTTGGAAATAAAAAGTATTTAACCAGTTTGAAGGCTGACTGTCTCTGACGTCAGATGTATCTAGTCTGCCCTGACATGCTCTTGAATATATTTCTTTGCCAGTCCAATTTTTGCTTATATCAGTTAGTGGAATCAACTTTGAGATTATTTCATTTTTTAGGCTGTTTTTCAATCAATTTTTTCCGCAAGCAATCCAAAACCGTATTGACTGTTTTGTCCATTATATCTCTTCGTGTTCCGGTAAAATTGAATTTGAAACTTTCGTTTTTTTTAGTGGCGGCAAAACCAACATAAACTAAACCGATCGGTTTATCTTTTGAACATCCACCAGGACCTACAATGCCGGTAACAGAAAAAGCATAATCGCTTTCTGAAAGATTCAAAATACCTCTAGCCATTTCTTTTGCAGTCTCTTCGCTTACCGCTCCAAATTTCTCTAAAGTTTCTTCTTTTACACCAAGAATTTTAAGTTTGGATTCATTGGAATAAGTTACTACGGAGCTCTTAAAGTACAAAGAACTGCCTGCAATATCTGTAACAGCCGACGCTATTTTCCCTCCGGTGCAAGACTCTGCAAAAGAAACAGTTTTTCTCTTTTGAATAAGAAGTTTTCCCACTACAGACGCAAGAGTATCATCGTTATATCCAAAAATATTATCTTTTAAAACTTCACCAAATCTTAAATTTAAATTCTTTATTGAGTTGTCTACAAAAAACTCGTCACTGCCTGAAACTGTAAATTTTATATCTACTATAGAGTCACTTGCCAAAATACCAAATTCAACAGCTTGCGAATCTCCAAATTTAGCTTCCTCAATAACAGGTTTTATTGCTTCGGCAATTGCAGATTCTGATAATCCAAACACATGGAAGGAAACATTTTTCCTTATACCAAAAGAATAACTTTTTAAAAACGGTTCAACGTTTTCTTCAAACATCAACTTCATTTCTCTCGGAGGACCAGGAAGCAAAAACAAAGTTTTGCGATACTTTTTCTCACCGCTTTTAAATTCAAAATGCAGCATTTGCCCAGGCGCTGTGCCTAAACGATTTTCCAAAACTTTAGCTCCGCTAAGTATATTAGCCTGCCTTTCATTGATTTTTGGTATTTTTGAAATTGATTTTTTAGCAAAGTATTCTTGTATAGACTTTAAAACTTTCTTGTCAGGATAAATTGAAAGCCCCAAACATTCAACTACAGCTTCAACAGTTATGTCATCAAAAGTCGGACCAAGTCCTCCTGTTACAACTATTATATTACTTCTTGCAAAAGCAATGTTAAAATGCTTTGCCAAATCTTGTTTTTTATCGCCTATATCAGTAATGCATGATAGCTCAAGACCTATGTTAAATAATCTTGAGCCTATATAAGCTGCATTTGTATTAAGCTTTCCAGCAAGTAGTTCGCTTCCTATGCAAATAAGTTCTATTTTCACAAAATTAAAACCCTACAGCGTCTATTATATCTTTCATATTTGCTTTAACTTTTTTAGGTTTTACAGCATTAGAAACAGCATTGTCTGGATCTTTTAGTCCATGTCCTGTAAGTATGCACACAGCTTTTCCAAATTTATTATTTTTGAAATAACCCCGCTTAACGTATTTTATAAGCCCAGCAATAGACGATGCTGAGGCAGGCTCGCAAAAAACACCTTCTGTAGCAGCCACAATTCTATATGCTTCTAATATTTCTTCATCAGTTACTTTGTCTATAACGCCGTTTGATTCATCTCTTGCTTCTACTGCCGTCTTCCAAGAAACAGGATTTCCTATTCTTATAGCAGTAGCTATTGTCTCAGGTTTTGCTATAGGATAACCTTCAACTATAGGTGCAGCGCCTGCTGCTTGAAAACCCATCATTTTTGGGAGAACATATTTAGAAGGTTCAGCTTTATTATAATCTTTATATCCTTTCCAGTACGCCGTAATATTTCCAGCATTGCCAACAGGCAGAAATTGATAATCAGGAGCTTCGCCTAAATTTTCGCATATTTCATATGCAGCTGTCTTTTGTCCCTCAATTCTGTATGGATTTACAGAATTTACCAAAGTTATAGGATATTTCCCGCTTAATTCTTTTGCAAAATTCAATGCATCGTCAAAGTTGCCATTTATTTCCAAAACTTCAGCTCTGTGCATAAGAGCTTGAGACAGTTTGCCAAAAGCTATTTTTCCATCAGGTATAAGAACAATGCATTTTATGCCTGCTCTTGCAGCATAAGCTGCTGCGGACGCAGCCGTATTTCCCGTTGAAGCGCAAATAATTACTTTGCTTCCAGCCTCAACAGCTTTTGAAACAGCCATTGTCATTCCTCTATCTTTAAAAGAGCCTGTAGGATTCATGCCTTCAAATTTAAAATATATTTCGCCGTTAAAACCTATTTTTAGGGGAAGATTTCTAGCTTTTATAATCGGGGTGTTTCCTTCATGAAGGGATATAACTGAAATAGTATCGCTTACTGGCAAGAATTTTCTGTATTTTTCAATTAAACCTTTGTAAATCATTTCATTTATCCTTTTTCAAAATGCAATATAATATTAACGCATTGATTTTATTATTTTCAAACTATTAAAGCAATAAAAATAAAAAGCTATTTAAGTTATACTGCGCAATAAGTTTTATTTTCAGGTTCTTAATACATAAATTTGGATTTTTCTATAAAATCAAATACAAATATAATATAGATAAAAAGATAGCTAAAGTTGCTTACTAAGATTTGATTTGGTAGAATTAGAATTGTTATTGGTTATCTAATTTGCTAATATTATTATTGTTATATTGTTATAGCATAGATATAGATAAACAATTAAACTTAAAGGAGATATTTATGAAATTAGTTAAGTATTTATTTTTATGTTTTTCAATCCTGACTAGCTCAGCAACTTATACAGTGGCGAAACAATCGCCGAAAATAGAAATAGTAAAAAGCTCGTCTTGGGAAAAAGCTATTAAAAGTATAACCTCTCGTGTATCTCAGTCCAATTTGCAAAAGAACATAATATGCATTACCGACGAAGATGGTGTTCTTTTAGACAGCCAATTAAAAGCTATACCTAAGAGCTATAATCTTTTTTATTTTATGAAATATAGAAAAATTCCTATTTTTTGTTTAACAGCAACCGCAACGGCTGAAAAACTTAAAGAAGAAGGGTTTAGGTTTAACACCATTTCTTTTTCTGTAGAGGAAAATTCAAAATTTTCAATAATTGACGGAGTTATTCGCGGACACATTAATAATAACAAAATACCAGCATTAGTCTTATTTTTGGAACAAACTAATTTTACTCCTGACCAAATTATTTTTATAGATGATTCTTATAAAAATATTGAGGATATGGCTGATTTTTGCAAACATAGCGGAATTGATTGTTTTGCAATTAATTTAGTTTTAGAATAAGAAAATCATTTAAAATTTTAGTTTTGAGGGTATTTTAATATAATTTTGTAAATTTGCAATTAG
>JAITAQ010000077.1 GCA_031283985.1 Endomicrobium sp.
GCCAAAAGTCCAAAAAGCGTTGTAAACTTAATTATAGGATTCATTGCAACTGAAGAAGTATCCTTAAAAGGATCTCCGACAGTATCGCCTACGACAGTAGCTTTGTGAAGTTCCGTGCCTTTTTCGCGTAAGTCAACTTCAACATATTTTTTTGCATTGTCCCAAGCTCCACCGGCATTTGCCATAAATATCGCTTGGAAAAGACCAAATAACGCTATGGAAATAAGGTAACCAATAAAAAAATAAGGCTCAATAAATGCAAATGCAAGAGTTGTAAAAAAAATCACCATAAACAAATTTATCATACCTTTTTGAGCATATATCGTACATATCTCAACAACTTTCTTAGAGTCTTCGATTGAAGCTTTTTGAGACTTTCCGTCAAGTTTAATATTTCCTTTTATAAACTCAACAGCTTTATAAGCTCCGCTAGTTACGGCATGGTTTGAGGCTCCGGTAAACCAATAAATTATCGATCCTCCTGCTATCAACCCAAGCAAGAAAGGAGCATGCACCAATGAAAGATTTGCTAGCCCTACTGTAAGACCATCTGTAAGCATAACTATTGTAGAGAAAATCATAGTAGTAGCTCCGACTACAGCCGTTCCGATGAGAACAGGCTTTGCAGTAGCTTTAAATGTATTTCCAGCACCGTCATTTTCTTCAAGCAACAATTTTGATTTGCCAAAAACAGGCTTAAATCTGAAATCTTTCTCTATTTCTTTATCTACGTTAGGAATATTTTCAATCAAAGACAATTCATAAACCGACTGAGCATTGTCAGTAACAGGTCCGTAAGAGTCTACAGCGATTGTGACAGGTCCCATGCCTAAGAATCCAAAAGCCACAAGACCAAAAGCAAACACCGCAGGAGCAATCATAATTTCTCCAAGTCCTAAGGAGCTTATTGCATAAGCCGATCCCATAAGAACTATAATTGCAATACCCATCCAGTATGAACTAAAATTCCCTGCTGTAAGACCTGAAAGAACATTAAGAGAAGCTCCTCCGTGTCTTGAAGAATTAACAACATTCTGAACAAAGGCACTTTTTACCGAAGTAAATACTTTTACAATTTCAGGTATAACTGCGCCTGCTATTGTTCCGCTGCTTATAATAAGCGAAAGTTTCCACCAGAGAGTTCCGTCACCCAAATCCCCTATAACAAACTTTGAAACAACAAAAGTCAAAGCTATTGAAACTATTGAAGTTATCCATACAAGAGAAGTTAAAGGTGCCTCAAAATTCATTTTGTCGGCAAGAGAAAACTTAATTTTTGATATTACCGAGTTTATCCAATAAGAAGCTGCACTTGAGATAAGCATTACCAAACGCATTACAAAAATCCAAACTAAAAGTTTAACTTGCAAAACAGTGTCGCTTATAGCCAAAATTATAAACGTTACTAAAGCTACGCCAGTAACGCCGTAAGTTTCAAATCCGTCAGCGGTAGGTCCTACAGAATCGCCGGCGTTGTCGCCTGTGCAATCAGCTATAACTCCGGGGTTTCTGGCGTCATCTTCTTTAATATTGAACACAATTTTCATCAAGTCAGAACCAATATCTGCAATTTTTGTAAATATTCCACCTGCTATTCTAAGGACTGAAGCGCCTAGAGACTCTCCTATTGCAAAGCCTATAAAACAAGCACCTGCAAAATCTGAAGGGATAAACAAAAGAATCACAAGCATTATCGAAAGTTCAATGCTTATAAGAAGCATTCCAATGCTCATACCCGCACGAAGAGGAATTGCATATAAAGGATACGGCTTTCCTTTCAGACTTGCAAAAGCAGTTCTTGAATTTGCGAAAGTGTTGATTCTCATACCAAACCACGCAACGGTATAACTCCCAAGAATTCCTATAATGCTACATAAAACAATTGTCGCCACTTTTAGTGTGGCAAAATGCTCTAACCAACCAAAATACACAACTATAATAAGAGCAAGAAGCACTTCAAGAATGATTATAAACTTACCTTGCGTTACAAGATAGGTTTTACAAGTTTCATATATAAGTTCAGAAATGTCCTTCATTGAACTGTGTACAGCAAGTTTTTTTATGCTTAAAAAGTGACAAATGCCAAACATCAAACCAAAAAAACACACTATAAAACCAAATATCAAAAGGGACCTGCCGTTTACTGCATTCCCAAAGAAACTGACCAAAGACAAATCAGGAACTACCAAGTTTACTTCGCTTGCCAATGCATGGCTTATACATGCTGTTAGTACCGCAAATAGTGCAGCAATTTTCTTAAACGATAACAATCTGCTTAACATACAAATCCCCTATTCTATTTTATTCCAGACTTACGTCTTTTATTTTCTCTTTTTTGATTTTAGATTTTTTTCTTTAATCTTTCCCCACATAACTTCTATATCTTTTGCTTATTTAACTTTATAATTGCCAAAAATATGCGGATGTCTGCGAAGAAGCTTTTTGTTTAACTTTTCTATCACGCTCGTTATATCAAAATCTTTATTTTCTTTGGCAATTTACACTGAAAGCGACCTGCAAAAGAATGTCGCCCAGTTATTCTTCAAGATTTTCTTCATCTTTGTTTTTAATGGCTTGTTTAACTTCTTCGTCTTAGGAGAAGAGATGTTTCACGAGATTTTCATGTGTCTGTTCTTTATCCCACATACAACCGTTTTTAGAACACAAGGTTGAAAAGATGACTACAAGTTCATCAAATTCTTTTAAATATTTTTTTATGAATCCCTTAAAAAATAAGTACTTATTTATTACAAATAATTATATCATTTCTTGTCCTAGTTTTTCAATATGCGCAGCTTATACCCATTAACATCTGTCAATAAATCTATAACGTATTGCTTCCGCCACATGGTTTGCCTTAATTAACTCTATTGCATCTAAATCAGCAATTGTCCTTGAAACTTTTAGAATTTTATCGTAAGACCTTGCCGAAAAGTTCAGTTTATCAATTGCAGATTTTAATATCTCATATGCCTTATCGTCTAAAATGCAATACTTTTTTACTTCTTTTGACTGCATTTGAGCATTACAGTGTATTCTTGTATTTATAAATCTTAAGCTCTGTATTTCTCTTGCTTTAATTACACGGTTTCTTATGCTTGATGAAGTTTCTGAGTCGAAAGTTAACCTTGATAATTCAGAAAATTTTAAAGCGGGAACTTCAATATGAATATCTATTCTGTCCATTAATGGACCAGAAACTTTGTTCTGATATTTTCTTATTTGATTCGGACTGCAAGCACATTCTTTTTCTCTGTGTCCTAAATTGCCACACGGACATGGATTCATTGCCGCTACAAGCATAAACGATGCTGGAAATGTAAAGCTATTCCTTGCTCTGGAAACAGTTATCACTCTATCTTCCAAAGGTTGACGCAATACTTCCAATGCATCTCTTCTAAATTCTACAAATTCATCTAAAAACAAAACTCCGTTATGAGATAAACTAACCTCTCCAGGTTTCGGATAAACTCCTCCGCCTGCTAATGCCGCTGCTGAAGAAGTATGGTGTGGACTTCTAAAAGCTCTGCTTCTTATCAATCCACCATTAAAAATATGCCCTGCTGCAGACCATATTTTTGTAGTCTCAACAGCTTCATCAAAAGTCATAGGAGGGAGTATGCTTGGAATGCGTTTTGCTATCATGGTTTTGCCAGATCCCGGAGGACCTGACATAAGCATATTATGACCACCTGCTGCGGCAATTTCTGAGGCTCTTTTTGCATTTTTTTGTCCCTTAACATCAGCAAAATCGTACTCACATTTTTCTAAAAAATTCAAGTCTTTGTCATTATATATGTACTTTTTGTAGGCAATCTCCCCATTAATAAATTTAACGACTTCCGTAAGAGTTTTGAACGGAAAAACGTTTATAGCCCCAGCTACAGCGGCTTCTTGCCTGTTTGCAAAAGGAACAATAAAATTTTTTATTTGATTTTTATTTAATGCCAAAGAAATAGGAAGAACTCCTTTGACTTTTCTTATTTTGCCATCCAAAGACAACTCGCCTACAGCGCAAAAGTTTTTTAAATTATCCCTTTTTATTTTATCGTTTGCCGCAATTATACCAAGAGCAATGGGCAAATCAAAAATCCCGCCTTCTTTTTTTATATCAGCAGGAGCCAAATTTACCGTTATCTTTTTTAAAGGGAAATCAAAACCTGAATTTTTAAGAGCCGCCGCAACTCTGTCGCGGGATTCTTTGACAGCAATATCTACAAGACCAACAATTGAAAATACAGGCATCCCTGAAGAAATATACGTTTCAACTTCCACAATATTGGCGTCTATGCCGTTAATCGCTGCCGAGTAAATAAGAGAAAGCATAGAAGCCTCTTTTATTTTTTTTCGTTTGGTTGTAGTATAAACACAACTATTATACACAATAAACGTTTGGATTTACAAACTTAAGTGTTGAGTTTTCAGACGCAATAAAAAGAGTAAAAATGAACAAATTTATAACTTGTTTAATTTCAATTTTTACAATGGCAACTCTTGCAGCGGCAAAGCCAAACAACGATAGAGAGCTTATCGTTAAATTTGGGGTTCAGCCTCAGAGCGAAATTTCAGTAAAGGGCAAAAATGAGAATTATGAATGCAGGTCTGTCAGTCGGCATTGAGTTTTTCAAGTATTTGGACAACATTATTGCACTTGGGTTTGGAACAACAATAGATTTGCCAAGAGAAATAAAAAAGAAAGAGTTAAAAGGAAGTATGTCATACCTGCCAATCTATGTTGGCACTAAAACCCGTACGCCTTTACATGGTCTTGATGGCACTTATGCCTTTTTATCTGACATACCTGACATTATTCTTTCTGCCAATTTTGTTAAATCATTTATGCTTTCTTTTCAACTTCAAATAATGTGCTAGCATGATAAATTGGAGCTGTTAGAGAGAGATGTATTGGTCACACAAAAATCCTGCGGGAATTGATATATAGAAACCGATTTTGCGTTGATGTATATGACAAATTCCAATATTCCGTCTCAAATATCAATCAAATAATCCTCCAACTATTACAATAAATACATTTCAAAAAACTTTTTTTATAGAAATTTTATAGAAACCATTATGGTCTTTATTTTAAACAAGTTCAAATTTAGACATTGTGCTATCATAATAGTTCTCTATCAAATGTCCGTAATATTTCTCCGTAATAGTTACCGAATGGTGTCCCAATATTTTT
>JAITAQ010000012.1 GCA_031283985.1 Endomicrobium sp.
TATAATTATATTAAAAGTTCGCTGAAATGTCAAACTTTTAGGACGGATTGCAATTTCAAATCTACTCTTTATAAGTTATTCCCTATATTTCTGCCTACTTAATAAACTTATGCTCCAAATGTAAATTTTAGTGTAAACTTGAAGTATGCTATTATGTGCTATAATGTACCTAAATGTAAACATTCTGGTTGCATTAATTTTGTTGTTTTATATCACAAAATTAACTCAGTGCGTTTGTTATATAGAGGACTTTAATGAAGTATGGATTTGTAAAAATTGCGGCTGCGACTCCTAAAGTTATTATCGCCAATCCTAGAGCAAATGCGATTGGGATAATAAAACTTATAAAGCAGGCAAATACAAGTTTGGTTGATCTTTTGGTTTTCCCTGAACTTTGTGTAACTGGATATACATGTGGAGAGTTATTTTTATCAGATATTTTAAAAGAGTCTGTTTACAAAGCCTTAGATGTAATTCGTAAATCTACTATTGGAAAGAAATTTCTAATTTTTGTTGGATCTCCAATATGGAAAGAAGGCAAGCTTTATTCCTGCGCTGTTGCATTCCAAAACGGCAAAGTTTTAGGCGTTGTCCCTAAAATGTATCTTCCCTCTTATTCAGAATTTTATGAAATTCGTCATTTTACTTCAGGGAAAAATATATCCAGCTTTATTAAGATTTGCGAACAAAACGTACCGTTTAGAACTAATATAATTTTTTCAGCAAAGAATAATGAAAATGTAAAAATATCTGCGGAAATATGCGAGGATTTATTTACGGCATCTCCTCCGTCTAATAACCATGCTCAAGCAGGCGCAATTATAATAGCAAACCTTTCAGCGTCTAACGAACTTATAGGAAAAAGTGATTATAGAAAAACGTTAATAAAAGCACAAAGTGGTCGTTTGTCTTGTGGATATGTGTATGCTTCTGCAGGATGTGGCGAGTCTGTGAGCGACATAATTTTTTCAGGGCATCGTATTATTGCAGAAAACGGCGTTATTCTTACAGAAAGCGCTCTTTTCAAGGAAGGTCTTACTATAAGCGAAATAGATACGGAAAGGCTTGTTTACGAACGTCGTAGACTGAACGTTTTTGAAACAAATTCTGAAGGATACATTAATGTGGAGTTTGATTTTAATGAAACAGGGGAAAATCTTACAAGGTTTGTTTCTCAGTTGCCGTTTGTTCCAAACGATGCGGATTCCTTGTCAACCCGAGCAGAATTAATATTAAAAATTCAATCGCAGGCTTTAGCGGAAAGATTAAAATTTACTGGTTTTAATGCAGTTATAGGTATTTCTGGAGGGCTGGACTCTACTCTTGCTCTCCTTGTAATATTGAGAAGTTATGAACTACTCGGTAAAGACAAGAAAGATATTATAGCTGTTACTATGCCTGGACCTGGTACAAGCAAAAGAACTTTAAAAAACGTAACAAAGCTATCTAATGCTGTAAATATATATCTTAGAACAATTTCAATAACAGAATCTGTTGATAAGCACTTAAAAGATATTAAACATAAAGGAACTAAAGACATAACATATGAAAATGCCCAAGCTCGCGAACGTATGCAGATATTGATGGATATAGCTAATGATGAGAATGGATATGTGATAGGGACGGGAGATTTATCTGAAAATGCTTTAGGTTGGTGTACCTATAATGGCGATCACATGTCTATGTATGCGATAAATTCTTCAGTTCCTAAAACGCTTGTAAAGTATCTTGTTTCTTATGAGTCTCAAAGAGTCAAGACATATAAAGAAGCTTTGATAGACATTTTAAATACGGATATAAGTCCTGAGCTTCTTCCGTCAAAAAATGGAAAATTTTCTCAGAAGACAGAAGACATAATAGGACCTTACGAATTACATGATTTCTTTTTATATTATACTCTTCGTTTCGGACAAAAGCCTGAAAAAACGCTTTTTCTTGCAGCAAAGGCATTTAACAAAATTTATTCCAAAGAGGATATAACAAAACATTTTAAGACTCTTTTAAAACGCTTCTTTTTCAGTCAATTCAAAAGAAATTGTTGTCCAGATGGAATTAAGATAGGAACAATTTCTCTATCTCCCAGAGGCGACTGGAGAATGGCAACTGAAAGTAGTGCGGAGGAATGGCTTAATAACCTCAAAAAATAGTGAAAAACTGTTATTTATAATTAAAGATTCAATAATCAAATGTAGAATATTCAAGTCAGTTAAATGAAGCAGTAAAATTAAAAAATTTTAATTCCTTAAATGCTGTTAATAGAAAATGGAGGATGTTGTTAGTGGTTAAAAAGATAAAAACACCTTATTATTTGATTGATGAAAAGAAATTATTAAAGAACCTTAAAAAAATTGAATATGTAAGAAATTTCAGTGGAGCTAAGTCAGTATTAGCGTTGAAATGTTTTTCTACGTGGTCTGTTTTTGATTTGATGAACAAATATATGGATGGCACTACAAGCAGTTCTTTGTATGAGGCAAAACTTGGTTACGAACAGTTTGGCAAAGAAACTCATGTATTTAGCGTTGCTTATTCTGCCGAAGACATTCAAACTCTTAAAAAGATTTCAGACAAGGTTATATTTAATTCTGTGTTGCAGCTGAAAATGTTTTATAAAGAGGTAAAACATATAAGCGTTGGCTTAAGGATAAATCCAGGCATAAGTTATTCACATTTTGATTTAGCGGATCCTGCTAGAAAATACTCCAGACTTGGCGTAACATCTATTAAAGACGTTATGTCTGTTTTAGATAAAGTGAACGGGGTGATGTTTCACTATAATTGTGAAAATGATGATTTTGAGACATTCAGCGCGATGCTGTCAAAGATAACTTTAAAATACGAGAAGATTTTGCGTAAAGTTAAGTGGGTTAGTCTAGGCGGCGGGTTGTATTTTACAAAAGACGGTTATCCTTTGGACAAATTTTGCGAAAAATTAAAAAGTTTTAGCGAGCAATACGGCGTTCAGGTTTATTTAGAGCCAGGCGAAGCATCGATTACTAAAAGTTGTGAACTTGTTACAACTGTTTTAGATATTGTAAAAAATACGAAAGATATAGCTATAGTTGACTCCTCTATTGAAGCTCACATGTTAGATCTACTTATTTACGGGACTTCTGCTAAAGTAAATTCAGATATAGGGAAATATAGGTATATAATTGCAGGACGTTCTTGTTTAGCCGGCGATGTTTTTGGGGAATACAAGCTTAAAGATAGGTTAAAAGTTGGTTCTAGAATACGTTTTGCTGATGCCGCTGGATATACAATGGTCAAGAAAAACTGGTTTAATGGTATAGAAATGCCGTCTATTGTGGTAAAAAGACTTAACGGAAAGATGGAAATTGTCAAGCAGTTTTTATATAATGATTTTGTATCCGATTTATCGTAAATTTTGTTTAAGTTTGAAGTATTCGCGACTATGTCTTTTAGTATTGTAAAAAATAAGATGGACGAGGAGGAATTTATAGAAAATGGAAAAAAGGAATGTGTTGCTTGTGGGAGCCGGTGGCGTTGCTCATGTTGCCGCTCATAAATTTGCGCAAAACAACGATTTGTTTGGAAATATTTATATAGCTTCACGTTCTTTGAACAACTGTAAACAAGTAATAGAAAGTATAGAACGTAAAAATAATTATAAAGATCCTGCAAAAAAAATACAAATCAAACAGACAGACGCACTCAACGTTCCTGAAATGATTAAGTTAATAAAAGATCTAAAAATTTCTATTACTGTAAATTTAGCTTCAGCTTTCTGCAATATGTCAATTTTAGAAGCATGCATAGAATCAGGCTCGGCATATATAGATACGGCGATTCATGAAGAACCAAATAAAGTGTGCGAAAATCCACCATGGTATGCTAACTATGAGTGGAAACGCAAGGATAGATGTCAAAATAACTGTATAACGGCAATTTTAGGTTCTGGGTTTGATCCCGGAGTAGTAAATTCTTACGTGGCATACGCTAAGAAACATTTTTTTGATACTATAGATACAATAGATATCATGGATGTAAATGCAGGCAGTCATGGCAAGTATTTTGCCACAAATTTTGATCCTGAAATAAACTTTAGGGAGTTTGTTAAAGTTTGGACTTGGATAGATAAACAATGGGTTTGCAAGACTGTTCATTCCGAAAAACAAGTGTATTGTTTCCCAGTAGTTGGCAAACAAACGATATATTTAACAGGTCACGATGAGTTACATTCTCTTTCAAAAAATATTGATGCAAAATCAATAAGATTTTGGATGGGTTTTAGTGATCATTACATAAATTGCTTTAATGTTCTTAAAAACATAGGTCTTTTATCTGAAAAGCCTGTAAAAACAGCTGAAGGGATTGAAGTAGTGCCTTTGAAAGTAGTTAAAGCGTGTTTGCCTGACCCTAAAACGCTTGCAGCTAACTATTCTGGCAACACTTGTATAGGCGATTTAATAATAGGTGCTAAAGATGGTCGCAAAAAAGAATTATTTATATATAATGTGTGTGACCATAAGTCTTGCTATGAAGAAGTTGAATCGCAAGCTATAAGTTATACTGCTGGTGTTCCTGCTGTCGCTGCAGCTATTTTGATAGCAAGAGGTGAGTGGGACATTAAAAAGATGGTAAATGTTGAAGAGCTTAATCCAGATCCTTTTATAGATCTTTTAAAGGGTATAGGTCTTCCTACACAAACTATAAAAGTAAGCTATTCAAATTCCAGAAACAGCCAAAAGAAGAGAAATTTTTGAATTAACAGATGATATAAAATCAAGAATAGATATTAGGAATTATGCTAATATTCTCTTGGTGGCATAGTCATATTAAAGATGTCAAAGGCATATGTGCGGAGAAGATTAAGGGAAAGTATTTAGTTTTATAAGTGTCGGATACATGCTCATTTTTAAAATGATAAACGACGGCGATAAAACTATCAAAAAAATTATTTTCTTATTTGTATAGATAGAGGTAGTATAAAATTCGGCGTTGCAGGATCATTTATTCTGCGGCATAAATATGGGAGGAAATTTGTATGCAAATTACATTTCGGTGGTATGGAGAAAAATTTGATACAATTCCTTTAAGCTTTGTCAAGCAAATACCCGGTGTTAAGGGAATAGTGTGGGCGCTTCATGATGTGCCGGCTGGCGATTATTGGGAAATGGATAAAATTAATCAAGTCAAAGATTATCTTACCAAAGCTGGCTTTAACAATGAAGTAGTTGAAAGCGTTAATGTGCATGAAGATATAAAGCTGGGTCGCTCTTCTCGCGAGAAATATATAGAAAATTATAAAAAAACTATTAGAAACCTTGGTAGAGCCGGAGTAAAAGTTGTTTGTTATAATTTTATGCCGGTTTTTGATTGGACAAGAACAGATTTGTATAAAACTCTTCCAGACGGTTCAACAGCGCTTTTCTATGAAAAAGCAAAAATAGATTCGCTTAATCCCTATGAGTTTCTGGACAGCATGTCAAAACAAAAAGGGTTGCTGTCAATGCCGGGTTGGGAACCAGAAAGACTTGCTAAAATAAGAGAGTTGTTTAAGGCATATGAAGGACTTACATTAGAGAATCTTTTTGAAAATGCGAAATATTTTTTGCAAGAGATCATTCCTGTTGCAGAAGAGAGTGGTATAAAAATGGCAATCCATCCAGATGATCCGCCATGGAGTATTTTTGGATTGCCGAGACTTATAATTTCCAAGAGAAATATACAAAGATATTTGAATCTGATTAAGAATCCGTCAAATGGACTTACTTTATGCACAGGTTCGTTGGGATCAACTGATAAGAACGATATTGTAGATATGATAGAAACCTTCAAAGACAAAATATTTTTTGCTCATATTAGAAATGTAAAACGATTTGACAACGGTGATTTTATAGAAAGTTCTCATCGGTCTTGCGATGGCTCTTTAGATATTGTAGAAATTATGCGTGCATTTCATCGTATAAAATTTAGTCATTATATTCGACCTGACCATGGCAGGCATATTTGGAACGAAGAATCAAGGACAGGGCTGCGACCGGGATATGGTCTTTATGATAGAGCGCTAGGGATTATGCATTTGCTCGGTATTTGGGATGCACTGGACAAAACAAACAAAAATTAGTACTCTATATATATAAATTTATGACAGGGGGGGTGGGTTAATGAATGATTTACTGATGAAAATTTCTAATATTGGCATAGTGCCAATTGTTACGCTTGATAAGCCTCAGCAGGCTGCTCCTCTTGCAAAAGCAATTTATGCAGGTGGCATAGAGTGTGCAGAAATAACGTTTAGAACCGGTGCTGCGGAAGAATCAATAAAAGTTATTTCTAAAGAAATTCCTGAAATGCTTATTGGGGCGGGTACGGTTTTGACTGTAGAACAGGTTGACAAGGCAATTGCTGCTGGCGCTAAATTTATAGTTACCCCGGGTCTAAATCCCAAAATTGTAAAGTATTGTTTTGATAAAGGCGTTATAATAATTCCGGGCTGTGCGACCCCAAGCGATATAGAAACAGCCGTAGAGCTTGGACTTGAAGTTGTTAAATTTTTCCCGGCAGAAGCTGCTGGCGGTATTGGTATGATTAAAGCTATGTCTGCACCGTATGCAGCCATAAAGTTTATGCCGACGGGCGGAATAGATATAAAAAATTTGAATACATATCTTTCATTTAGTAAAGTTATTGCTTGTGGCGGTAGCTGGATGGTTAATAAAGATCTGATAGCAAGTGGTAATTATGAAATTATTACAAAATTAAGTAAGGAAGCACTGTTTGCCATGCTTGGTTTTGAAGTACATCATGTAGGCATTAATATGCCTGATGTGGTTTCGGCAGTAAAAACTGCAAACAAGTTTGAAAACCTATTTGGTTTTGTAAAACAGGAACGTTCTAATTCTTTTTTTGCGGGACCTAACGTAGAAGTGATGAAAAAACAATTGTTTGGTAAAAACGGGCACATAGCGGTGTGTACAAATAATGTAACACGTGCAATGTATTATTTGCATAAAGCGGGCGTAGTTTTTAATGATGAAACTGCATCATATGATGAAACAGGCAATTTACGTGCTATATATCTGAAAGAGGAGATTGGAAATTTTTCTGTTCATTTAATCCAGAGAAAGTAGCTATAGGAGCTTAAAAATGTTAAAAAAAGTAATAACGTTTGGAGAATTAATGCTTAGACTTGCTCCCGAAGGATATTACCGTTTTGTGCAAGCTGATAATTATGTTGCTACTTATGGAGGAGGCGAGGCGAATGTTGCCGTCTCTCTGGCAAATTTCGGGTTAAAGTCAGTTTTCATAAGCAAAATGCCGAAACATGAAATTGGACAGGCAGGCATAAATTCTTTAAGAAAACATGGCGTGGATACTTCTTTTATAGCTTGCGGCGGTGAACGAGTTGGCATATACTTTTTGGAAAAAGGAGCGAGTCAACGACCATCTAAAGTTATTTATGACAGGGGTGGATCTTCTATATCATTAGCTTCAAAAGAAGATTTTGTTTGGAATAAAATTTTTGAAAATGCTCAATGGTTTCACTTTACTGGCATTACGCCTGCACTGAGTGATAGCGTAGCTGAAATATGTATTGAAGCCTGTAAAATTGCAAAAGAGAAGAATCTTGTTGTTAGTTGCGATTTGAATTATAGGAACAAACTTTGGTCTAAACAAAAAGCTGGCGAAATTATGGGGAAACTTTGCAAATATATAGATGTTTGTATAGCAAACGAAGAGGATGCTGCCGATATTTTCGGAATAAAAGCTAAACATACCGATATAACTGTCGGTAAAGTTAGTCATGAAGGATATAAGGAAGTAGCACAGGAATTAAAGGAAAGATTTAACTTCTCAAAAGTGGCGATAACGCTTAGAAGCTCGATTTCAGCTAACGATAATCGTTGGTCGGCTGTACTTTATGATGGTAAAAATTTTTGCTTTAGCAAAGAATATCTCATCCATATTGTCGATCGTGTGGGTGGTGGTGATTCTTTTGCTGCTGGGCTAATATATTCTTTGATAAATGGGTATGCAGGGCAAGAAGCAATAGAGTTTGCAGTTGCCGCAAGTTGTTTAAAGCATAGTATTGAAGGCGATTATAATCATGTTTCAGTCAATGAAGTTAAAAAACTTGTCGACGGAAATGCTTCCGGACGTGTAGAGAGGTAATAATTCTGTAAAATGACACAAAACAATATGTATGTTTTTCTATTTTATTTCTTTCGCACATTTATTGTAGTATAATTATAATTAAGGAGGGGATATGGAATGGAACAATAAAGTGGCTGTTATAACTGGAGCAGGTGGTGTGCTTCTTGGCGCTTATGCGAAAGAATTAGCTTCAAAAGGTGTTAAAATAGCAGTTTTAAGCAGAAGCTTTGAACATGCTCAACACACCGCAGATGAAATTAGAACTGCGGGAAACACTGCAAAGGCGTACGCGTGCGATGTTCTTGATAAAGAAAATCTTATCAAAATAGAAAAACAGATATATGAAGATTTTGGACAGTATCACATCCTTATTAATGGAGCCGGCGGTAATATGCCAAATGCCAGTACCACAAATGAAACCTTTAGCGTTGAAGATTTGAATAACAGTAGTACTTGTTCTTTTTTTGATATTGATTCAAATGAAATATCAAAAGTTTTCTCAATAAATTTTCTTGGGGCGTTCATTGTTTCACAAGTTTTTGCAAAACGTATGCTTGGAATAAAGGGTGCCACAATTATAAATTTTTCAAGCATGGCGGCACAAAATCCAATGACTAAAGTTGTTGGTTACAGCGCGGCGAAAGCAGCGATTGACAATCTTACCAAATGGTTGGCTGTGCATTTTGCAGAACAAGGATTGCGAGTAAATGCTGTAGCCCCTGGATTTTTTATCACTAATCAAAACCGCACACTTTTAACAAATCCTGACGGGTCTCTTACGAAAAGATCACATAAAATTATTAACCATACGCCTATGAAACGGTTTGGTGAAGCGCGTGATTTGTTTGGCGCGCTCTCATGGCTTTGCGACGAGGATGCCTCAGGTTTTGTTACTGGCAGTATTATTGATGTGGATGGTGGATTTCACTCATATTCTGGCGTATAAAAAAAAGACGAGGGAGGAATCATGAAAAAATTTCTTGATAAAGATTTTTTACTTTCTACAGAAACTGCAAAAGAACTTTTTCACAAATATGCGTCAAAAAAACCTATCTTAGATTATCATTGTCATATTGATCCCAAAGAAATTGCATGCGACACACAGTTTGAAAATATAAGTCAGGTGTGGCTTGGCGGAGATCATTACAAGTGGCGTATAATGCGATCTAACGGCGTGGATGAAAAATATATTACAGGCAACGCTCCGGATAGAGAAAAATTTCAAAAGTGGGCGGAAACCGTTGAACGAGCAATCGGTAGTCCTGTTTATCACTGGAGTTATCTTGAACTTAAAAGGTATTTTGGTTACGAAGGAGTTTTAAACAGCAAAACTGCAGAGGAAGTGTGGATGTTATGCAACACGAAATTGCATGAAAAATCAATGTCTGTGCGAGGATTGATAAAACAGTCTGGCGTTACATTGATTTGCACTACCGATGATCCTATTGATGCTCTTGAATGGCATAAAAAAATCAAAGAAGATAAATCTTTTGATGTGCAAGTGCTTCCCGCTTGGCGTCCGGATAAAATGTTAAATATAGAACAATCATCCTTTGTGGATTATATCGATCAGCTTTCAAAAGTAAGTGGCATCAATATTACTTCTTTTGCAGCATTAAAGGAAGCTTTCCAGAAAAGATTAGCATTTTTCATTTCTTTGGGTTGTCGCGCGACTGACCATGCTCCTGAATATATTATGTATGCACCTTCTTCTGAAGATGAAATAGAAAAAATATTTGCAAAAAGATTAAAAGGGAATGTTCTTACTAAAGAAGAAGAATTGAAATATAAATTTGCTTTTATGCTTTTTGCCGGAAAAGAGTATTCGCACAATGATCTTGTTATGGAACTGCATTATGGTTGTAAACGCAATAATAATACGGCTGTGTTTGATAAGCTTGGACCAAATACGGGGCATGACTGCATAAGTAATTTTGCTCCCAGCGCGCAAATAACAGATTTCCTTAATGCTCTTGATTCTACAGATCAACTGCCAAAAACAATAATATATAGCTTAAACCCTAACGACAATGCTATTATAGGATCCATTTTGGGTTGTTTTCAAAATAGCTCTGCTTTAAGTAAAATACAGCAAGGATCAGCATGGTGGTTTAATGATCACAAAACAGGGATAACCGAACAGCTGACCTCTCTCGCCAATTTAGATATCTTAAGTAACTTTGTTGGCATGCTCACTGATTCGCGAAGTTTCTTGTCCTATACAAGACACGAATATTTCAGACGCATACTCTGTAACTTAATAGGCGGTTGGGTTGAAAACGGAGAATATCCTTATGATATTAAAATTCTTTCCAAAATAATTTCCGATATTTCTTATGACAATGCTGTTCGTTATTTTAAGTTTAAACTTCAAACTTCAAACTAACACAATACAATTTAAGAATGAAAGGGTTTTATTATAGAATCATTGGGGGGGGGGATTAAATGCTGCAAAGTAAAAATATTTTAGCGCCCGATACAGTAAATGCCAAAATGACCAATTATAGATGGATTATTTGCGCATTACTTTTTTTTGCCACTACTATAAATTATGTAGATAGGCAGGTATTAAGTTTATTGCAGCCATATCTGGCAGAAAAATTTAATTGGACGTATAGCAATTATGCCGATATCACCGCAACTTTTCAGTTCTGTTATATGATAGCTGTGCTTTTTGCAGGCAATTTTATAGACAAGATCGGAACTAAAAAAGGTTATATATGGGCTTTAATATTATGGTCAATAGGCGCCTGTATCCATTCGCTTGCAAATGAGATAGGCATGATGCTTTCTCCTATACTTTCCTTTTTTGGTATAGTCCTGCCAGTATCCGTAATAGGTTTTATGTTTGCCAGATTTGTTCTCGGTGTAGGCGAGGCAGGAAATTTTCCAGCAGCGATTAAAACAACAGCAGAATGGTTTCCTAAAAAAGAACGTTCTCTTTCGACCGGCATTTTTAACTCTGGGGCTAATATTGGAGCACTTGTTGCTCCTCTTAGCGTGCCGTTGATATCGCAATATTTCGGTTGGGAATATACGTTTGTTATAGTGGGAGCGATAGGGTTTGTATGGTTAATTTTTTGGCAATATTATTATGATAGCCCTAAAAAGCTTTTGGGAAAAGGCAAAATAAATAAAGAAGAATATAATTATATTCACAGCGATGTTGAAGAACAATCTAGTGAAGATGATGTTAAAAAGGAAAATTGTGAAAATAGAATCAAATGGTTTTCGCTTCTAAAATACAGGCAAGCATGGTCATACATATTAGGCAAATTTCTTACGGATGGAGTTTGGTGGTTTTTTCTCTTTTGGTTGCCGTCTTTTCTCAAATCATACTATGGTATAGTGGGTACGCAGATTATGTTGCCTCTGACAGTAGTATATACTATGACGATGCTAGGCAGTGTGGGAGGAGGGTGGTTGCCTGCTTATTTCGCTAAGAATATTAAAAAAGATATCTATTCCGCTCGCATGACAGCTATGATGGTCATAGCGCTTTTCCCTCTAACGGTCCTATTTGTGCAGGTTTTGAGTGGTATTAGCTATTGGTGTCCTATTTTTTTAATAGGGATTGGGACATCGGCGCATCAAGCATGGTCGGCAAATCTTTATACAACGGTTTCTGATATGTTCCCTAAAAAAGTAGTGGCTTCAATGATTGGGATTGGTACTGCCGCTGGCGGACTCGCTGGTATATTAGTTTCTAAAATAGCGGGTTGGTTGTTTGATTATTATGGCACGTCTGGGCATATTGAAAGAGGGTACGCGATTATGTTTGTTTTTTGTGCAATTGCTTATTTATTGGCATGGTGCATAATGAAGTTATTAGTGCCTCGGTTTAAACCTATAAAACTATAATTTTGTGGCAAACTTTTTATCCAAAGTAAATAGAAAGGAAATGTTGTATTGTAAATGCAATATAGGGTTGACTTTTTAAAGAACTATTTATGAGAAAAGCGAAAGACTTTCTATACTATGTAACGAACTTACAAGATATTACGCAGAGGCAATCGAAGATTTAACAGAGTATTATAAAATGGCTATCAAAATTTGGTATCAAAAAGTAGAATAGAGAGGAAAACAACGCGCATAACCAAGCCAGCCGCATATGCTGCAAAGTGACATAAATTTTGTAACGTGTAATCCGTTATTATAGTAGTTCCATCTAGTTTCTTCGTTTAGAATGTCGCAGGCATGTAAATATCTATATAGAAAGAGGATTTTCTATAAATATGAAAAAATTGATTTCAGTAGCATTAGCCATATGTCTTATTTACAAGTAGCGTACCACCGCCAGTAGTAGTAGCAGAAGCAAACGTCTTGACGGATTTTGTTTGGTGTGTGGGTTATTTACAGTTGTAACCTACCCAATTCAGAGCTAATATTGGGATGTAAGAATGGCATAAGCAAGAGCGGCTAAGGAAAGTTGCGAGAAAAAACAGACCAATCCTGATCCTAAAAAAGTTCCTGTAATAAGACAAACGCTTACGATGACATGTAGTCGTGAAGCTATTGATGCGGCAAGAGTTGATATGCACTATTGGCAGATTGTCGTAGGAATGAAGCGGATAGAAAAGCTAAAGCTAGTTATCCGTTGGCTATAGAGGAGAAAACTAAAGTTGACATTAGTTGCAGCATTAATTGTCTCGTCTGCGCCGGCTTATGCTAACATGAATAAGGGCAGTGTGTGTTTTTCAGTAAAAGCCTGGACTGCAGTATAAAAATATTCCTATAGCTAAAAGACATGTATATCAGCAGCAGGAGTGATGGTGGGAGTAGTATTATAGGTAGGAGTTTTTAATTAATAATTCTTACCCTCCATAGCTTGCAATGCTTTAATTCTTTTTTCAATAGGCGGATGCGTTGCAAAGAGTCCTGAAACTTTTGCAAAAAGTGAATTTTGTTTGTTTTTAGCTAGAGGATTTGCAATACACATCGGTGACATTGTTTGTTTATCGCTTAGATTTTTAACTGTTGAGTGTCCAGATATTTTTTGCAATGCAACTATCAATCCTTGAGGGTTTCTAGTTATCAAAGCTGCCGTAGCGTCAGCTTGATATTCTCTTGTCCTTGATACTGCTAGTTTTATCAACGGAGCTACTAAATATCCATATACATAAAGAGATATAGCCAAAACAAATAGAAATATCTGTATTGCGTTGTTATTATTTTTAGAGTTTCTTGACGATCTTGTAATAAGTGCTGTACGCAATAGTATTTCTGCAATTGCAGTTGCAAAACTTATGCATACAATCATTATAAGCATTAGGCGAATGTCTCTATTGCCGATATGCGACATTTCGTGTGCGATAACACCTTCAAGCTCAGATTTTTCTAGATTATTAATAATGCCTTTGGTTAGAACAACGTAAGAGTGCTGAGGGTCTCTTCCTGTGGCAAAAGCGTTGAGTCCTTCATCATTTATTGAATAAACTTTAGGTATTGGAAGCCCTGCTGCTATGGCAATATTTTCAACAATCATCACAGCTTCAGGAGCATTTTGTTTTGTAAGTTCAACGGCGCTGACTGCTGATAAAATAAAAGATTGTCCTGCATAATAACTTATCAGAATCCAGAAAATTGCAAGGATAGAAATTATTGGAATAATATATATAGCTATCTCATTGGCAACTGCAAAAGTTGAAAGATTATGTGCAGTCAAGCTTCTGTTTGAAACTTTTATGAAGCTTACAAACAACAAGCACAAATAAACCAACCCTGCAAGTGTTAGCGGAAACAGAATAATAAGCAGTATTGTCTTTTTTGTATTTGATTCTATAAAATCGTAAGTAGTTATCTTTGTCATAGTAAATTAAAAAGAAACCTTAACAGGTTTTTTTGCTTCTTGCTCGCTCTCGTTAAGTTTAAAGAATTCTTGTTTTGCAAACTCAAAGGCTCTGCCTATTGCGTTACTTGGAAACATATCAAGTTTTGTGTTTAAAGATAAAACGTTTGAATTATAAAACCTGCGGCTTGCTTGTATTTTGTTTTCGGTATCAGTAAGTTCTCTCTGCAGTTCCAAAAAGTTTTGATTTGCTTTTAGATTTGGGTAGTTCTCCGATAATGCAAAAAGAGATTTCAATGTTCCCGACAAAGCATTTTCCGCTTGAGACTTGCTTGATATGTCTTCAGTTGCCGAAATAGCTGCATTTCTTGCTTTTATGACTGCGTCTAAAGTGTTTTTTTCATGTGTAGCGTATCCTTTTACTGTTTCAACAAGGTTTGGAATTAAGTTGTATCTGCGTTTCATTTGTACTTCTATATCGCTCCATGCTTCTTTTACTCTGTTTTTAAGTGTCACCAACTTGTTATAAGTTGCAAGGATATAAGTTCCCGCAAGAATAATCAAAACGATAACAACCAAAAGCACTGTGTACATTTTTTATCTCCTATTATTTTTGATTTATATACATGTCTGAAGCCGATATAGTTTTCTTATAGTATTCTAACATAAAATTGTGATCATCAGTTGGCTCCGTTATAGAAAGTATTTTAGATTTTAAGTCAAAATTAAAATATAAAATTTCTCCATTTTCTATGTTAAATAAGACAGCTTTATCTCTTGATAATATGAAACCGTTGTTGTTAAACGCTATATGGCTTTTGTCTTTGTCCAACATGCTTATTCCTGAAGCTATATACTCTACTTGTGAAAGTGACAAATCGTAAAGAGTTGGTGCTATATCAATATGGCATGCTGCGATATTTGCATCAATTTTTTTCTTCAATTTCTCGGGTACATATAAATACATCGGAACCGCGTATCTTTTAAAAAGTTCTTCAGGACCAAAAGCTTTAACTTCTCTAAGGTTATGGTCGCCTGTTATAACAACTATAGTGGTATCCCTAAGTTCAGAATTTTTTATAATATCCAAAAATTTAGAGGCTTCCCTATTGGCAAATTGATAAGTTTCAAAAATTTTTTTAAGATGAGGTTCACCTGTCATCATGCGTTCAAGCTCTTTAGGAATTTCAAGTTTTAAAGGTTTATAATACGGAGGCGTTTTATAAGGAGGATGAGTTGCTGTGGACATTGCGTAAATAAATTGAGGTTTATTATTATTTTTCAGCTCTCTTAAAACAATTTCAAAAAACTGAGCGTCATTAATACCCCACTCGTGGCGATGTTCATTTTTTATAGAGCCTTCTCCATATATTTCGTCAAATCCTTGTGCTTTTAAAAAGCTTCCAATCCCACGCCAAAAGAGACTCCCTCCGTAAACAGCTTTTGTAACGTAACCTGACTTTTTAAAAGGCAAAATTAAAGAGCTTGAAAAATGTTTATATGCTTTAGGACTTTGGGTTACCTGAGTAGAAAAAGGTCTTTGAGGCATGTTAAGAATTGTTGATTCCAAACAATGTATTGTTATTATGCCTGCTGATAAAAAATTATACAAAACAAAATCTTCGTCAAAATGTTTCTTCAACTCTCCAAGTATATTAAATTTTTCGCTATTATACAAAACGGGAAGTTCCCCAAAACTTTCCAAAACTATAAAGACCACGTTTGGCTTTATCTTTTCGGCTTTAGTATTTTTAATTGATATTTTGCTAAATTTTGCTAAATTAATATCTTCCTTATCTAAACCAAATTTTTTCGCAATATTTATTTTATCTTTACTTTGTTCAGTTTTCGCTCGAATTGCATCTGCAATGGAGTGCGCTGCTGTTAATGCTATATTGTTTATGAATGAGTTTGTAGATATCTGTGCATGAAACTTTCCTAAAGGAAACATTGAAACCGTACCTCTTGCAAATAAAAATGTTATAAGTGGTATTAAAATAACAATAAGTATTTTAACAAAAACATTCCAGTAAGAAAAATTTATAAGACGATGTATATTAAAAAGTTTTTTTGTTCTTATAGAAACCATTTTGCATATTATAAACCCGACTAAAATCAATGCGGGCAAAACTATATAAAAACGACAATCAGAGATAATTGTTTTTATCAAAGTAAAAGTGTCATCGTCAAAAAAATCAAATAATAATATATTTACGTGTTCTCCGAAACAAATATAAAAACCAAAATCAACGGCATTAGCTAAAGCTATTGATATGAAAGCAAGACAATACCAAAGTTTTATAATGGATATTGTTTTTTTGAATAGCTTTAGGTTTCTTATCAACAAAAGAATCATAAAAATGAGAATCACAAAAGAATTTATATATGCTAAAATTGATAAATCAAAACGTAAACCTAGAACATATGCCTTAAATATGTTTCTAAAATGTCCAACCATCGGAATATTTTTGAAGTAAAAAAAGAAAAATGTTCTATAGAGGGTCATTGCTGCAAGCGCCGCTACATTTAACGGAATTATTTTAACTACGCAATCAATATAATTTTCAAAACTAAATTTTTTTGACATATTTAAAAAAACCTCTTGTTGATTTTAGTAAAATAATATTATATTTCATATAAATTTCATAGATACATTAATAGCTATATTTAAATGCTAATTGCAAATTCCAAATCTAAAATAATAGATTTTTATAGTTCCTAAAAGGTTAAGCAAATTTTTTCAATTGAATTCATCCCAAAAGAAGTTGAAATGAAAAGGATAGTTTTGTATCATTATTTTATGAAAACACTCACTAAAAGTAAAACGTGGTTTAAGAAGTGGCTTACTATACTTTTTATTCCCTATGGCAAAAAAACCATTTTAATGTTAGCATTTCTCTAATGGTTAGGTGCATTTTTATTGTGTCATGGGCAGTGACAACTGTTTGTCCAGTATATATTGCGGGCAGACACGCAGAATGATGAAAAAATTTTGTGCTATCCTTAGTGACGAAAAGTTTCATAATAGAAGAAGATCTCGGACATAATTTAGGCAATGGACATCTCTCAAAGAGACTGGTAAAGTCTGGTTTTTATGTCTCAAGAGGTCAGATGATTATCAAAATGGGAAATAGAGGCTTATCCATAGGTTTTCACTTGTATTATGAAATTCACTTTAAAGGTAGAGCTGTAAACCCGAAGACATATTTAACAGATTATTTTTTTGCTAAACCTGAGAGGAATGACAATGCTTAAGACAAAAGCAAAAAATTTATTTAACGTGGTGGAAACTCTCATCGGACGAAATGTAGTTTTTAAAGGACAATAAAAACGGATAAGGGGTTATATGCATAGATGGCAAAGTTTCTAGAAATATTTATGCTGGAGTCGTAATAATAGACGAAACTGCTGAATTAACTGGAGACATAGAAGTGAATGTTATATTGGCGGCGGAGAGAGTCGTGAAGGGAAATTTCAACGCTACAGGGAATATAGAGCTTCTTTGTTCTGCAAAGAAGCTCGGAGATATAAAAACAAATGCACTTTCCATAGCAGAAGGATCACAATTCTACGGGAAATCTTCAATGACAATAAAAAAACACTGGAGCGGAAATGAAATGATGATTTTTTTTAGAAAGCATATGCGTGCGATTTTTATTGTAATTATAGTAACTTTTTTAGGTGGAATATTTCTTGGAGCAGGATCATACTTATTTAACAAATCTTCGGATTTTGCTGCTAAAATAAATGGAACCAAAATTCCAATGAATTTATTTTATTCAATTTATAAAAGCTCAGTAAAAAGCTATCAACACACTACAAACAAATCTTTGAATGAAAAAGAATTAAATGAAATTAAGGCAAGAGTTATTCAGACATTAGTACAAACTGAGCTATTTTGTCAGGAAGCTAAAAAATATGGGATTATAGTTACAGACGAAGAATTGAAGTTCGATTTACAAAACTCTTTGGAATTTAAAGATGGTGATTCTTTTAATATAATTAAGTATACAGCATTTATAAAAAATGACATGCAGATGAATCCTAAAGATTATGAAAATCTTAGAAAAAAGAAGTTGATGGCAAACAAAGTAAAAATGATAATGGCGTCTTCTGTAAAACTGTGGAATTATGAAGTTGAGTCTGCAAGTAAGCAAAATCCTCCTATATATAAAAACGATTTGTTTTTTACAAAAGTAAATGTAATTTTAACAGAGTGGTATGGTGTGGCAATAAGAAATTCAAATGTAATAAGCAACAATATGATTTTTAAAGTGACTTAGTAAACTGCTCTCTTCGTAAGTCTCCTTAGATTAAAATCTGAGGAGACTTGTTTTTTTACCTGTTTAAAATTCTTATACTGCTTTCTCTTAATAATTTCCTAAAGCAAGCAATAATGAAAATTAATATAAAATTTATATAATTTTGACTATAATTGACTATAAAACGTAAGAGGTAATCAAAAAATGAGCGATCAAGAAAACAGTATAAACCTTCCTTTAGTACATAAAGGCAAGGTTAGAAATATTTATGACTTAGGTCAGAGCTATCTCATAGTAGCTTCTGACAGAATTTCGGCGTTTGACCATGTGCTTCCTACTCTTATTCCAAATAAGGGCAAGGTTTTGCACAAACTTTCAATGTTTTGGTTTGATTTTGTTTATGGGATAGTTCCGAATCATATTATCACCGGAGATTTTAATACATTTCCTATTGGACTTAAGAAATATGAATATCTCCGCGACAGGTCAATGATAGTGAAAAAAGCTAACAGACTAGACATTGAATGTATAGTTAGAGGGTACTTAGCAGGCTCAGGTTGGAAAGAGTACCAAAAATATCAAACAGTTTGCGCAATAAAATTACTGCCGGGACTAAAAGAATCTTCTAAGTTGTTCGAGCCTATTTTTACGCCGTCAAGCAAAGAAGAAGGCGGTAAGCACGATGAAAATATTTCTTTTGAAGAGACTGTAAAAAGAGTTGGAAAAGACACTGCAGAAAGTTTAAAGAGAATTTCAATAGAGCTTTA
>JAITAQ010000039.1 GCA_031283985.1 Endomicrobium sp.
AAACTTTTCTAACGGATAAAGTAGTTTTTTTGCTCCGCAAACCCAACCAAGCCTCCATCCAGCCATATTAAAAGTTTTTGAAAATGAATGAAATTCCAGCGCTACGTCTTTTGCTCCAGAGAACTCAAAAATTGAAGGAGCATAATAATCGCCGAAGGTTAATTCTGAGTATGCGTTATCTGATATGAGAAGAATATTGTACTTTTTACAAAATTTTATAGCTTCTTTCCAAAAATTATTGTCTTCTACAACCGCAGCTGTTGGGTTGTTAGGATAATTTAAAAATATTATTTTTGCTTCTTTTGCTGTTTTCTCAGGGATTTTTGTAAAGTCCGGAAGATAATTATTTCTTTCTAATAAAGGCATAGAATAAACTTTACCTCCAGACAAAGTTACGCCGTTAAAATGTACTGGATAAGCAGGATCGCAAACCAAAGCTAAATCTCCATGATTTAAGTAGACCATGCATAAATGGGCAATTCCTTCTTTAGAACCTATCAATGTTAAAACTTCATTTTCAGGATCAAGTTCCACTCCAAAACGTCTGAACATCCATTCTGTTATCGTTTTTCTGAACTTAGTCATGCCTTTAGCTTGAGGATATTTATGTGTGTTTTTGTGGTGTTTTACTGTGTCGCAAAGCCTATCTACTATGTGATGTGGCGTAGGTAAATCTGGGTTACCCATACCCAAATCTATAACATCAAGATTTTTAGCGAAAGCTTCTTTCTTTATTTGATTGATTTTTGTGAACAGATAAGGCGGCAATTTTGCCAGGTTTTTAGAAAGTTCTATGTTTATCATATATTGCTCAAATTATATTATTTTTCTCAGAGTTGTAGTAGAAATGAAACTTTTTCCCAGGTGAAAAATAGATTTATATCCCCGGTTTGGTGGGGGTCTGTCTTGCCTTGCTTTCCTGAATTTAGCTCTAAAAGAGCCAAGTCCAGATAAAGAAATAACACCTCCATTTTTTAAAGTTGATTTGTATAACTTTGACTAATGCTTTGATAGCTTTATTGGTGTCTCCTCGTGTTAAACCTGAAGCATCAGCGATCTGTTTAATTACATCAGGTTTTTTCAGCAGATTAATACCTCCGCAAAAGTAAATACAAAAACTACATACCTTTAAAATGTACTCATTTTATAATAAATTTTGTAAATTATATCAATCATGAGCTTTATGCAATATTTGAAAGAAGCGTTTTTAGTATGTGCTAAAGCTGATGGCAATGTAATATCTATTTGTGAAGAAGCTTTTTATCTGAAAAAGTCATCACATCTTTTAGCTTCTCAAATAGATTCTCTAACTAACCTCAAATATATAGAGTAAAGATTTAAAAAGTTCAACATTACAAACGATACTAAAACTGGGAATGCTACTGGTATGTCTGAAGTTGCTAGCACAGAAGCAAAAAAAGAAATAACGATAAAATCTGAATGTAGTAGAAAAAAATTTATGCTCCAAGAAGAGTTTAATCAAGTTGAATATATTTTTAAACGAAATGAATATGTTAAATAGATTATATTGTAACTCTACAACCTTTCTACATTCCAGAGAATGTTGTGGGGTGAGGAAATTTTTATTGAAAACAAGTCCTCCACCTATGACTGTTCCAAGCGTAACACATGCCAAGTTTACAAGCATTAGCATTTTAACATCGACATTGATTGTATCTCATTCATATAACAATCATAGATGTCTTTATTATTTGGTGGGTTTAAGTAAAGCTGCCCGACCTGGACTCGAACCAGGAGACTTCTGCTCCAGAGGCAGACGTGTTACCAAATTACACCATCGGGCAATTAACTGATTATAAGAGACCAGATCCTTTCTATTGTAGCAGAAAACTAAAAAGATATCCAAATTTTGTAGCATTTCTTATAACATATTAGACTTTGTTGACAAAGACTTAAAAATCTGACTAAAAACTTTATACGTGGCAAAAATTGTTTTTGGTAACGCAGCAAAAAACTGAAGTGCATGTTTTTATAAACACATGCTTCCATGGTTCAAGTATAAAGAAAATTTAAATTTTATAAAGCTAATCCAAAGTCTCTTCATCTTCATTCTTTGGATCTGGATAAGGAAAAGCTATTTGCAAAGTAGACCTACAAAAATTATGCGATTTTGAAATAAAAAGAGATGTTTATTTGCTTGGCTGCGTATCAAGACTAGATGAACAGAAAGGATTTGACGTAATAATTGATGCTTTTCCCAAGCTAAAAACACCGATATACAGTTTGTTGTTTTAGTCTGAAATAAAGTGCAAGCTTCAAGAAACCGTAAAAAAAAATGACAAAGATAGTTGCTGCTTTTTTTAATTATAATGAATCTAAAGTATGGGAATGGTTTTATGTTTAATATAACTTATGGAGAAAATTTTGCACAAACAATATTGATACCTGAAAAAAATATTTAAAGACAAGAAAAATTGAAATGTTTTAATACAAAATGCTTTTAAAAACAACTTTTCATGGGATGAATCATCTGTTGGGTACAAAAAAATGTATAATATAATGGGTTTTTAATAAACAAAATTAAAATATTTTTGTGGGCAGCTGGAAAAATATGGAGTATTTATGAAGAATAGAAAAAAAATAGCAAGAACTATGTCAGAATTGTTAAAATTATCTACATTGGTATTTTTAGGCATCTTCTTTGTTTTTATTGTAAATCATTATTATCAAATTAAAGATTATGCAAATACTCTATCTGAGGGACTCAATATATTTGTATTTTTTGATAAAAATTCAAAAGATGAAGATAAAATTTTAGAAATTTTGAATTCAGAAAGTTCAGTTTTTGTAAAAGAATATGTAAATGCCGCTGAAGCCTATAACAAAATAGTTGAAAAAAATCCTCTTTTAAGCAATATTTCTTTACCTAAAAACTCAAAATTTCTACAGGCTTATGCTGTTGTTAAACCGAAATCTATACCAGACAATGACTTTTTGATTAAAATAAGAAATACCATTGAAGGAATTACTGGAGTTGACGAAATAATATTTGATGTATCAGGTTTCCTTCATTATGCAAAGATTCAAAAACAATTGTTGTTATATGAAAAAATATTTTTTATTATTATTTCAGTCTTTTTTGTGCTTTTAGTTTTAGAATTTGTTTTGGTCTATATTGCAGGCTTAGATATGCTAAAAAAAGCGAAAAAATTCTTTTTATATCTTTTATCAACGGTTTTAGGTTTTTTATTGTTTTGGATTGTATGCAAGTATATTAATTACAGTTTGCTAATATCAGAAACAGCAGTACTACTAATAATACCGTTTACTTGTTCACTTGGGATTATATTTGACAGAATAGACATAGAGTAATATTAAGATGAAAATATATAATTTTTTAAAGATTTTTATTACCGCATCATTTATATTAAACATATCTGTTTATATAGGTTATGCTGAAACGCCAAAAGCTAAACGACTTTCCGATATAAAACAATCAATACGGGAAAAACAGATTGAAAAAGATAAGCTTGTTTTACAAGAAAAAATCTACCAAAAAGAGTTGAAAATCATTAATGAAACCATAGGAGAAACTGAAAATAAGCTAGAAAAAGTTTCAAAAGATATAGAATCAGCTTTAAAAAACATTAATAAATCGGTAAAGGACTATAATTCTGCTTCTTTAAGAAAGTCAAACTGGAATAAGACTATTCTTGAAGAATTAAATCTTTTTCATAAAATGACATTTTTAAAGTCTTACACTAAAGATCCTATGGAATATAAATTAAGGTTAAAATCTTTGGAATATGGTAAGAATAACTTTGAAAAAGAAAAAAAATCTATTGAAAGTTTGGTTTATAATCTGCAAAAATTGGAAAAATCAAAACAAAATCTTACAAAACTAAGACAAAGGGAAATTGAGTTTGTAGCTCAAAATAAAAGTTTGTTAGAGGGAAAAAATAAAATTCTTAAAACAACTGCAGATAAAAGACGTCATGCGGAAAAAGAAATAAGGGCTTTAAACGACAGCGCAAAAGCATTACAAGCTTTGATAAATAAAATTAACTCTGAAAATGCTAAAAAAAGAGAAACAACTATGTGTCAGACGACTCCACAGATAAAAAGAAAAAAATCGCTGACTTGGCCTGTTGCAGGTAATGTAATTTCTTATTTTGGCAAAACTAAACATCCTGAGTTAGATACATATATAATAAACAACGGAATAAAAATAAGCACTTCAGACTATGCTAAAGTTAAAAGCATAGATTCAGGCGAAATAGTTTTTACAGGTGTTTTTCGTTCTTATGGAAAAGTTGTTATAATAGATCATAAAAATGCCACTTTTTTCGTTTATGGTTTTTTAAATAAAATATATGTTAAAGAAGGTCAGAAAGTGTCAAAAGATGAGGTTATCGCTGACATTGGAAGAGAAAGAGATGCTGTCCTGTATTTTGAGATAAGACAAAATAATATACCTGACGATCCTCTTCTCTGGTTACGCAGCAAGTAATTTTGCCGTTGAGCTTATGAGAGAAGAGAGGCAAAGCGGGGAAAAATTAAACTCACCTTTTCCCGAAGCAATGCTGCTGCAGACGAATTAGAATTTAATTTTAACTAAGCGAAAAAAATAAAAATAGAAACTACCAAAACGATCATGATTGACGACAGAATAGGGTATATAAGGCTATCGGAGTTTAACACTCAAAGCGATATACCTTTTTCAAAAAAAACAAAGATGAAAAGAAAAATATAATTAAAGATAAAGTTTTAAATAAATTCTTAGAAATTATAAAAGAAAATAAAATTAAAAAAGCAATAGAATTTTCTAAAGACTTAAAGAAAAAGTAACACAGGGGAATTGCGTGTCCGGTAAAAATAAAAAAGAAAGCATTTTGATTAAAATATACCTAATATTTCTATTTATTTGCGGCATAACCGTTTGGCTTACAATTCAGCCTACAAATAAGCAAAAAATATCAATTGACGTTATTTTAGATAAAAAAATAATTGATATTTTTGTCTCTCATAATATAAAGCAGGGGAACATTTTAAAACAATTTATAAGAGAAAAAAGCTCTAACTCAATGAAGTTGAATGAATTTTACAAAACAATAGAACTTAATAAATCTGCAAAAATTAAAGAATTTGAAAAATTATTTAGAAGACTTGCTCGCTCAATGAAAATTGGATTAAGCAGAATGGATAATCCTGATGGCTCTGTAACTTATAAATTTTACTCTCCAAGCAGAACTTATTCAAATATTACTTTTGTGCTGAGAAAAGGTCTCAGATAAATATGAATATACTTGCTCTGGAAACGTCCTGCGATGAAACTTCCGCTTCAATAGTTTCAAACGGAACAAAAGTAAAATCTGTGGTTATTTCTTCTCAAATAGAAATACACGCCAAATATTTCGGCGTAGTTCCTGAACTTGCAAGTCGTACTCACATAGAAAATATCAATCCTGTTATAGTGAAAACTTTAAAAAAAGCAAAAATAACTTTTTCCGATTTTTCAAAAAAAATAGATGCGATAGCTGTTACAATAGGTCCTGGACTTGCTGGTGCTTTACTTGTAGGCACAATAGCAGCAAAAGCAATTACAAGCATTTACAAAAAACCTTTGATACCCGTCAACCACTTGGAAGGGCATTTATACTCTGCTTTTATTGAAAATAAATCAATAAAACCTCCCTTTTTAAGTGTAATAATATCAGGAGGTCATACAGAGCTTATAATAATTGAAGATTTTGGGAGATATAAAATACTTGGTGGCACTAGAGACGATGCCGCCGGGGAAGCTTTTGATAAAGCCGCAAAAATGTTGGGTTTAGAATATCCTGGCGGACCAGCAATAGACAAAAGAGCGGAGAAAGGAAACCCTACTGCAGTTAATTTTACAAGACCTTATTTAAAAGGAAGTTGGGACTTTTCCTTTTCTGGTATAAAAACGGCTCTTCTGAATTATTTGAAGGCTAACCCAGTAAAGACCGAACAGAATTTAAACAATATTTGCGCTTCTTTCAGACAAGCCATAGCGGAAACGCTTTGTTTTAAAGCTTTTCAAGGAGCAAAAAAATTTGATTTAAAACAAATAGCATTAGGAGGAGGTGTAAGCGCAAATTCTCTTATAAGAAGTATGTTCACACAAGAAGCCGAGAAAAACAAAATAAAAATATTCATTCCATCGCTTATTTATTGTACAGATAATGCCGCAATGATAGGATGCGCTGCATATCTGAAACAGAGAAAATGTGGGCTGAATTATAATAATCTTCAATTAAAACCTAATCCTTCTTTACCTTTAGAAAACTGGTAGCTTTTTGTTGTTATTATTGTATTGTGTCTTAGCAAACAAAGAAATCTCTTTGCTGACCATTATGCGCAAAGTCGCAGAGTATGAGTAAATTATTAATATGAGTAAATTATTAATTGGAAATATAAAAGTTAATAACAATATATTTCTTGCTCCTATGGCAGGATTAACGGATTTGCCATTACGCCTTCTGGCAAAACAAGATGGAGCAGGGCTTGTATATACTGAAATGGTATCGGCAAAAGCTCTTGTCTATAGAGACAAAAAAACAAAAAAACTTTTGACAATTTTAGATGAAGAACGACCTGTTTCTGCTCAAATTGTTGGCGGAGATTCTTATAGTATGTCTGAAGCTGCAAAAATTGTACAAGACTTAGGGGCAGACATTGTGGATATAAATCTTGGCTGCCCCGTTAGAAAAATTGCAAAAGCAGGTGCGGGAGCAAAACTTCTTGCAAATGAGAAACTAGTTTCAAAAATTTTAGAATCCGTAGTAAAAAGCGTAAAAATTCCAGTAACAATTAAAATACGAATAGGTCTTCTACCAGAACAAAACGTAGCGCCAGGAATTATAAAAATAGCTCAAGATTGTGGAATTAAGATGGTTGCCGTACATGCAAGACCTGCGTCTCAAGGACATTCAGGTACCCCAGACTTAAATGCATTTGCCCAGTCTTGCGATGGTGCGAAAATTCCAATTATTGGCAACGGCGGCATAATTAACGAAGAAATTGCTTTAGAGTTCTTAAAAATTCCAAATTGTGCAGGAATAATGATAGGACATGGCGCCGTTGGCAATTATTCAATATTTAGAAGGATTGAAGAATTCTTTAAAACAGGCAAAAAACTTTCTTTACCAACACAAAAGGAAAAAATTAAATGGCTAAAACAGCACGTGATATATTCTACCGAGTTTTACGGCGAAAAAAAAGGACTCGTATTGATGCGTAAAGTAGCACATTATTACGTTAAAGATATGCCAAACGCCGCAAAAATTCGAGGCGAGATTAATAGTATGACAATTTTAGAGGATTTCAATAATTTATTAAATATTTTGATAGATACATAATTTTTATAGTATAGCTACCTTTGAATTGCATTAAAATATAAAATTGAATTTTCAATCAAGGAAGTTTTGCGAAATGAACAGTCCAAAAATCTCAGTAATAATTTCCTGTTTACAATACAGAAAAATACCTGCGACAATGCCTTGATAGCGTTGAGATTATTTACATAAATGGCTGATAACAAAGGGGTATCTTTTGCAAAAAATTTTGGCATATGGCATGTTATGGCATTTAATCAAAACAAAAGAATTGTATAATGCCAGCCAGCCAGTGTCTCGTTTTTAGCTGGTATAGGGTAGTGCAAGTAAATAAAACTATAGAGTTGGAGAGCAAATGTGCATTTGCTCACTAGTCAGTCATTCATAAGTATGTGGAATGCTTATAAAGCAAGAGAAATCTATGAAATTATGCATCCTGTAGATGTCGGCGTGTTACTTGAAAGCCCTTTGGCTTTAGGAAAACACTCAGGAAGACACGCTTTTTTCAAGAAAGAGATATATTATTTGTGTGCTAACTACCATTATTCTTCTAAATAAGATATAAAGAGAGAAAAATATATTTTTTATCTTTCCACGAGGGCAAAAAATGAGAAAATTTAAAGTAGCAGTTGTCGGTGCAACAGGTGCAGTTGGACTTGAAATGATCAAAATGCTTGAAAGTAGAAATTTTCCTACTGAAAGTATAAAATTTTTAGCTTCTGAACGCTCTACAGGCAAAAAGTTAACATATAATGGTAAAAAAATAACAGTTGAGTTGCTCACCAAAGAGAAAGGGAAAGGCATAGATATAGCCCTTTTTAGCACAGGAGCAGCTGTTTCCAAAGAATTTGCGACCTCTTTTGCCGCTGCCGGTTGTTTTGTAATAGATAATTCTAGTGCTTGGCGCATGGAAAAAGATATACCATTAGTAGTTCCTGAAGTAAACCCTCATCACTTAAAAAAGGATAAAAAACTTATAGCAAATCCTAATTGTTCAACCATTCAAATGGTTGTAGCATTGAAACCTATTCACGATTTTACAAAAATTAAGAGAGTTATAGTTTCAACATATCAGTCTGTTTCAGGAGCAGGTCAAAGGGGAATAAGTGAACTTACAGAACAAGTAAAAGCTTGGGCTAAAGAGAAATCTATTCCTCCCATAGCTAATAAATTTCAATACCAGATTGCATTCAATTTAATACCACAAATAGATGTTTTTACAGACAATGGTTATACAAAAGAAGAAATGAAAATGACTAATGAAACTAAAAAAATTATGGGGGATAACTCAATAGAAGTCAGCGCAACATGCGTAAGAGTACC
>JAITAQ010000042.1 GCA_031283985.1 Endomicrobium sp.
AAAATCTCTTTAGCTTCTAGCCGTTAATAACTTTCATCTCAATAACGTGCATTTTCTTCCATTTGCCTGATTTGTATCTAAGGTAGCATGAAGCATTAAGTATAATACCATAAATAACCAAGATACTCCAACAGCCGTATAATCCAAAGCATTTTTTTGCTATATACATAGTAATTGAGGCTGCTGTAAAAAGTATAATCAAAAGTTTCATAACAAATTTTGTATCGCCCGCTCCTTTTATCGCCGAAGAAAATATAATACTTAGAGATTCAAACAGAGAAAATGCAGCTATAAATCTGAATAGTATTATTATAGTCGGTCTTATCTGTTCTATAATCAAAAGTTCTGAACCTTTGGCAAACGGCTTTATCAGAAAATTTGGGACAAGCAGAAACATTAAGAAGGTAAAGATAGTAAAAGTAAATACTATTTGAGAAGCGGTTATTACACTTTTTTGAGCCATAGAGGCTTTGTTTCTACCAAGATAATTGCCTGTCATGATAGATGTCGTTATGCCCATCCCTACAAGAGGCATGTAAGACAAATCGTAGATGTTCATGACAATGTTTGTCGCTGATAACTCCAACTTTCCGAGAGTTCCGACTATAAGAGAAAAAAATGTGATTGCAGACAAATCTAAAGACATGTGTACACCGCTTGGAAAACCAAATCGTATAAATTTTTTTAAAAATTTAAAGTTTGGTTTTAGTCGTCTTGTATTAAATTTAGAGTTATTCTTTTTTGAAAGAATTAAAATAAGGAATACGATAAATACGACTGCAAATCCAATGATTGTAGAAAGAGCTGCACCTTCTATTCCAAGCTTCGGAAACCCGAGGTGTCCAAATATTAGCAAATAGTCTAAAATAATATTTACAAATATGCCTATAAGGTTAACTAAAAGCACCGTTTTAGTCTTTTTTCTTCCAGCGTAAAATCCAGATAATGTTGATGAGCCAAGATAGAAAAATGAGCCGTAGCATAAGATATTGAAATATTTTATTTCTTCATGAATAATATCTTTTGAGTGACCTATGAAATTAAAAATATCGGAAGAAAAAAACGTGATGAAAAAAATACCAACGGAACTTAAAACGGCAAAATAAACGGCCTGCCAAATTGCTGGACCTATTGATTTATATTCTTTCTTTCCGTTATATTGCGAGACAAAAACGTCAATATAAGCCACAGTTCCTTGAAATATAAATACAATTGAACTATTTAAAAGTTCTGCTGGAAATACCGCCGCATAAGAATCATGCGAATACCAAGCCAGAAAAAATCTATCTATAAAATTTTGGAAAGCCCAAGTTCCTGTTGAAATTATAAGTGGTAAAGCTATACTAAGAAATTCGTAGTATCCAGCTTTTGCTTTCCATCGTCTAATAATATATTTAAAACTCATAGCAAATATTATATAAAATTTTTTATTTGTTATGCTTTTTGATTTTTTGCGGGGAAAAATATAAAATCTTTGCATAAAATAAAGGAATTTTATGACTGATTTTATATACTTAAAACATATTTCTGTCTTGCGCGATGATAAAAAAATTTTAGATGACATTACTCTAAATATAAAAACAGGTGAGAATGCAGCGATAATAGGTCCTAACGGTTCCGGAAAATCCACGTTTATAAAGCTGATTACTCGTTCTATTTATCCTTCCTATACAGGAATAGGCATCTGTAAGTTGTTTGGGTGCAATGTTTGGAACGTAGATGATTTGCGCAGTATGCTTGGCGTAGTTACAAGCGAGCTTCAATGCGACTTTCACAACGAAATAACAGGATTTGACGTTGTCTTGTCTGGTTTTTTTTCAAGCATTGGAATAGGGAAAAATCATATTGTCACAAAATATATGATTAAAAAAGCAGAACAGACAATAGATTTAATGGATGTGTCATATTTAAAAGATAAAAAACTTGAGACCATGTCGTCTGGAGAAGTAAAAAAATTTTTGATAGCAAGGGCACTTGTTAATGATCCAAAAGTGTTGATTTTGGATGAACCTTCTAACAGTTTGGATATAGCCTCATCATTGAATCTGCATAAAATTATGAGAAAGATAGTCGCGACATGCACTAATATAATACTTGTAACGCATTTAGTATCAGATATTATTCCTGAAATTAACAGATTTGTATTTTTTAAAAACGGAAAAATTTTTGCTGACGGCTCCCGCAAAAATGTTTTTACAAGTGAGAAGCTCTCTTCTCTTTTCGGCATCAATGTGAAAATCAGTGAAAATAACGGTTTTTGCGGTATTACGACAATATAGAGGTATAATAACAGGATAAATAATGAAAAAGTGGATAAAAATTGTTCTGGTTCCTTTATGTTTTTTTATTTTTATAGGAGCATTAGTCCTTTTACATAATCAAATAAAAAATCTTAGTTATATTGATGTTATCAATGCGTTAAAGGCAATCCCTGCTGCAAGAATTGCAATAGCATTGTGTTTGGCGTTATTGTACTATTTAGTTTTAGGTGGTTATGATATTGTAGCCTTTAAGTTTATTGACCCTAAAGTTCCAATAAAGCCTAAAGATATCATATTTACTTGCTTTATAAGCAATGTTTTAGCCAATAATACAGGCTATTCCATGCTTTTTGGTGGATCTATAAGATACAGGCTTTATTCTTTGTACAACGTTTCAATGATTAACGTTACAAAAGTACTTCTGTTTTCTTCGGCGACGATATGGCTTGGACTTTTGGCTGTTGGCGGGATCATTTTTACTTTTGCGCCTGTTTCATTGGAAAGCGCATTTAATTTAAATATTTCAACAAGAATAATCGGACTGATTTCCATAGCCATTTTGGTTTTGTATGTTTTATTAAGTAGTCTCCATTCAAATCCGCACAAAATTTTTAAATGGACTATCTCTTTCCCAAACATAAATATTGCAACGACTCAGGTATTGCTTGCCACAAGCGATTGGCTTATTGCTTCCCTCACTCTTTTCGTCCTTATGCCTGAAGGATATATATCATATTTTGTGCTGATTAAAGTTTTTCTTGTATCGCAATTTCTTGTGATTATAAGCCAAGTGCCGGGCGGAATGGGCGTTTTTGAAACGTCAATAACTCTTTTAATGCCAAATTCTGCAAATAATCATGGCATTATAAGCGCACTTCTTGTCTATAGGGCAGTATTTTATTTCTTTCCACTTTTAATAGCTCTTGTTATGTTGGGAGTTTTTGAATTTATGGTTTTTACTAAAAAATTCAATAGGACAGTGAAGATTTTTGGAAAAACAGTTTCATCACTTGTGGTTCAAGTTATAGCTTTATGTTCTTTTTTTGTAGGTATGATAGCTATGTTTTCGGCATCAACTCCGTTTAATGTTGATCAATTGAAGGTTATTATAAACTTACTTCCATCTTGGTTTGCGGATTTGTCGCACTTTTTATTGAGCATTACGGCAATAGGTATTTTGTTTATATCTCGTGCTTTACAGCTTAGGATTAAAAAAGCGTGGAGCATATCTTCTTGTTTGATATCTTTTGCCATAGCTTTGATACTTATTGTTGGAGAACCAACTTTGGTTCTTATGTGTTTTGTATCTCTATTAGTTGTTTTATTGTTTTCAAAAAAATATTTTTACAGGGATATTCCTATACTCAAAACAGATTTTAACTCATGGTGGCTTTGTGCGGTTACCGGAGTGTTCGCATTGTCTGTTTGGATAGGATTTTTTGTAAATAGACAAGACATTTTTTCTTGGATACATCTTGATGTGTTTTTTAGCAGTCTTTTAAACACTAATGACGCAGCGAGGTTTTTAAGAGCAAGTTTTGGCATAGGTATTATAATATTAATAGTGATTCTTGAACAGATATTTAAAAACTTTTTTAATAAGCCCGTATTGTTTACAAAAAAAGATATAGAGTCAATAGCACATTCTTCAGATTATGCTTACTCACTATATGCTTTGTCTCCTGATAAGGAATTTATAGTAAATGACGAGAAAGATGCATTTATAATGTATGCTAAGTCAAAAGACAGCTGGATTGTTTTAGGAGATCCAGTCGGAAGAAATTTTAGTAGAAATGAGCTGCTATGGAAGTTTAAAGAGATTGTCGACAAAGCCGCCGCTAAGCCTGCATTTGTCGGTATAGACGGGAAGTATGCGCAAATTTATGATGACATTGGTCTTGATATTTTTGATATAGGTCAGGAAGCAAAGGTAGAGTTGAAAAAATTTGACATATATAAAGAAAATTTTAAAAGTTTTCATGATTTGGAAAAGAAGATAGAAAAGGTTGGGGTTACTTATAAGTCTTTGAGTGCAGATGTGTTTAGCAGGTATAAAGCTGAATTTGCAGAGATAAATAAGCAGTGGATAGGAGATAAGCATTATTTTGAAATGAGATTTATCCCAGGAAAGTATGATGAAAGTTATATGCAATATATGGACTTTAGCGTTTTAGAAAAAGATGGAAAAGTTTGCGCTTTTTCAATTTTCTCAAAAACAGACAATAAGCACGAGATATCTTCGGTCATAGTGAGATATGTGAAGAGCGAATACGATTTATTTTCCTATATACTATTTAAAAATATTATATATGCTAAAGACGATGGATATAAATGGTTTGATTTAGGTCTTGCTTACTTTAATAGGGTTGATAATAGCGGCGACGTTGTAAAATATTTTGCAAAGATGTTTATGTTTGCTGAACATTTTAAATATGATATTGCGTCTTTAAGAGAGTTTAAGGATAAATTTTTCCCTCTTTGGCGCAATAAATATGTGGCTATACACCCAGACAAATATATCGTTTCATTCATTAAAAATTTTACAATTCTTATTTCTCCTGAGCAAAGTGCTGACAGAAAGAGCTTTTTTAGAAGGGTTTTTAGAAGATGAAGACATGGGATATTTTCTATCAAAATATTGTTCAAACTGGTTTAGTAAAATCCAAAGATAAAGTTGTACTTGCTGTTTCTGGCGGGCAAGATTCTATTTGTATGCTTCATATGTTTTGGCGTTTGGCAAAAAAAATGCAGATAAAACTTTTGACGGTAAATTTCAATCATAATTTAAGAAAAGAGTCTGCTAAAGAAGCTCGAATAGTTAAAATTTTGTCAAACAAACTTGGAATTGATTGCATTTTAGAAAATATCGACGTAAAAGAATATTCTAAAAAAGAATCTATATCTATTGAAACAGCTGGACGAAACTTAAGGTATTTATTGCTTGAAAATATAGCTCAAAAATATAAATGTAATAAAATTTCTACTGCTCACAACGCCAATGATAATGCCGAGACTGTTTTAATGTGGCTTTTAAGAGGAAGCGGAAACTTCGCAGGGATACCTCGAGAGAGGAGCATAGGTAAAAATCTCAGTATTATAAGACCGTTGCTTCCTATTAAAAGGAAATTGATTGAAGATTATATAAGTATGCATAAATTGCCTTTCTGTACAGACAAATCCAACTTTTCTGATGTCTATACGCGTAACAAAATAAGGTTCTCTATTATTCCTTTGTGTGAAAGGATAAATACTATGGCTGTTGAACATATCTTTAATTTAAGCCATATACAGGCTATAGAAAATGCTTATTTAGAAGAAATCACGCTTAAATGTCTGAAAAAATGCGTAAAATTTAGCAAAAGACAAATTTTGCTTGATTTAACAATGTTTTTGCAGTATAATAAAGCGGTTCAATACAGAATTTTAAAGAATATTTTGCCTCAAAAAAAGTACAACTCTTATATCAATTTAATAATGTATAAAATTTTATCGTCAGATTTATCCGTTCATAAGATATCGGATGATTGGAGTTTCTGTGTTAAGCTAAACAATAAAGCATATTTTATAAAGGGTGAAGAAAATGACAGATAAGTAACATAGCTATAATAATGCTGATGTTTTTATTTCGGCTGAAGATATTCGTAAAAAAATTTTGGAAGTAGGAACACAAGTATCTAGGGATTATGAAGGAAAGAATGTTCTTATAATTGCAGTTTTGAACAGCAGCTTTATTTTTTGTGCAGATTTAGTGCGCAGCTTAGACTTAAAATGTAAAGTTAATTTTATTTCTGTTAGCTTTTATATAGGCACATAAACACAGGGAAAGGTAAAAGTAGTTTCAGTCATCAAAGAAGATATTATCGATAAAGATGTTGTCATAATTGAAGACACCGTTGATAGAGGTTTTACTTTAGATTTCTTGATAAAAGAAATATCTTTGAAAAATCCTAAAAGCATAAAGACTTGCGTATTTTTATATAAGAAATGTGCTAGAGAAAAGGAAGTTACCATTGATTTACAATTGTTTTGAAATAGGAAATGATTTTGTGGTCGGATATGGACTTTACTACAATGGATTTTTAGGCAGTTACCGTATGTTGGGAAAATAAAGGAGTCGGTTTAATGAAGAAAAAAAGCCCATGGCATATACTTTTTTGGATAACTCTTTTCATAATTATATTTATGCTTATGAATTCTGCAGGAAAAAAAGGTCTAGAGACAGAACTTGAATATTCTCAGTTTAAGCAGTATATAAGAGCGGGTTGCGTATCCAAGGTTGTGGTTGGACAGGATTTTATAAAAGGTCAATTTAGAGATTTCAATGGAGTTTTAAAGAACTTTAGAACTATTCCCATGAATGACCCAAACCTTATAAAAGATATGGAGGAAAATAAGGTTCTTGAATTTTCTTCTATTGAAAAAGGCGGCTGGCTTAGTTCTTTGTTAGTGGGTTGCTTGCCGATGATTCTTTTCCTTTTTGTGTGGTTTTTTCTTATGAGAGGAATGATGATGGGCAGCGGCAAATATGCTATGTCTTTTGGTAAAACAAAAGCAAAACTTGCAGGAAACAATGCTGCTAAAAAAGTTACGTTTAAAGATGTTGCGGGTTGTAATGAGGCAAAAGAAGAATTACAGGAAATAATAGAATTTTTAAAAGATCCTGCTAAATTTCAAAAATTGGGTGGAAAGATTCCAAAGGGAGTCCTTCTTTTTGGATCTCCTGGAACAGGGAAGACTTTACTTGCCAAAGCCGTTGCGGGTGAAGCGGAAGTTCCTTTCTTTTCTTCAAGCGGTTCGGAATTTGTTGAAATGTTTGTAGGCGTCGGTGCTTCAAGAGTAAGAGATTTATTTGATCAAGGCAGAAAGTCTGCCCCATGCTTATTATTTATAGACGAAATAGATGCTGTTGGTAGACATAGATTTGCAGGTATCGGCGGAGGTCACGATGAAAGAGAGCAAACTTTAAATCAATTGCTTGTTGAGATGGATGGTTTTGATACAAAAGAAGGCGTTATTTTAATAGCGGCGACAAACAGACCTGATGTGTTGGATCCTGCTCTTTTAAGACCGGGAAGATTTGATAGACAGGTTGTAGTTCCAAATCCGGATTTAAAAGATAGAGAAGAAATTCTTTCAGTGCATGCAAAAAAAATTAAGTTGGATAGCAATGTAAGTTTAAATGTTATAGCCAGAAGAACTCCTGGATTTGTCGGTGCGGATTTGGCAAATCTCATAAATGAGTCGGCATTGCTTGCCGCTAGAAACAATCAAAAGTCCGTAAATATGAAAAATATGGAAGAAGCTATAGACAGAATTCTTGCGGGACCTCAGAGAAAGTCTCGTATAATGTCTGAAAAAGAGAAAAAAGTTATAGCTTATCATGAAGCAGGACATACTATAGTTGCAAAATTGCTTCCAATGGCGGATCCTGTTCATAAAGTTTCCATAGTACCTAGAGGTCCGGCGCTTGGTTATACTCTTCAGCTTCCGGAAGAAGACAAATATTTAACTTCAAAGTCTGAACTTTTAGACAGATTGGCAATACTTTTTGGTGGACGCGTTGCTGAAGAAGTGATGTTTTCAGAGATTACAACAGGATCTCAGAGCGATATTTCAAAGGCTACAGAAATTGCAACAAAAATGGTTATGGAATTTGGTATGAGTGAGAAAATAGGACCAATGGCTTTACAAAGACCTAATGAAGAAGTTTTCCTTGGGAGAGATATTTCAAGAGAAGTAAGACATTCTGGTAAAACTTCGGAGCTTATAGATGAAGAGATTAAGAAAATTATAGACGGAGCTAAATCTAAAGCAACGCAACTTATTAAAGATAATTCAGCAGCGCTTGATAAACTTGTAAAGTATCTTTTAGAGAGAGAAAATCTTAATGGCGAAGAAGTTGATAAAATAATTAAAGGCGAAGAGTTGCATCCTATGGCGGAAAAAGTACCAGTAACAGAAGAAGGCAGAAAAGAAGCTGCAGTTGAAAAAGAAGTTATAAAAGAAAAAATTAACGGCAAACAGCAGGAAAGTGAAAAAATTTAATTTTGACAAAAAACAAGCTCAAAACGCTATAAGACTTTTGCTTGAATCTTTTGGAGAGGATTTAGAGAGACAAGGTCTTAGGCACACACCTGAAAGAGTAGCTGAATTTTATAAAGAAGCTTTATCAGGAAATGAAGTTGATCCTTTGGAGCTTGTTCCTGTACATTATGCTGTGGAGGAGCATGAAGAAATAATACTTGTTAAAGATATTCCGTTTTATTCTCTATGTGAACATCATTTGCTTCCTTTTTTCGGCAAAACATGTGTAGCGTATATGCCTCAAAAAGATAAAATAGTTGGGGTATCAAAACTTGTAAGACTTGTAGAAGTTTTTGCCAATAGGCTTCAGTTACAGGAAAGACTTACAAAACAAGTTGCCGATACTATAATGAAGTCAATAGAACCTCATGGAGTCATGGTTGTTATTGAAGCCGAACATTTATGTATGACCATGAGAGGTGTTAAAAAGCCCGGAGCTAAAATGCTTACTTCAGCTATGAGGGGAATATTTTTAAAAGATGTGAGGACTAGATCTGAAGCTATGTCTCTTTTGGGAAGATAAAATTGATA
>JAITAQ010000043.1 GCA_031283985.1 Endomicrobium sp.
ATTACAGGAGAAGTTCCTCAACTTAAACAAATAGAGATTGTATGAAAAAATAAATGTCTTGTAATAGAAAGAATAAAAGAGTATAAGTATAAGGATTTAACGTTTCTTGTAACTGTTGAGACTGAAAAAGAAGATGCAAAACACACGTATTTGCATTAGGTCAAGAGTTTAATTATATGATATATTGGCGTAGTGAATCTGCAAAATTTTTGGCTGTTGTGTTTAATTAAAAAGAAAGGGATAAATGCTATTCTTATGTCCTGTCGGTTGTTAAATTATACACATCTTAAAAATTTTAAAATTTAAATAAGAAGAGAGAATAAATGTTAGCTGAGAAGTACGTAAAAGTTAATTTTGATTCATATGAAGATTTTTTAAAAAACTGCAAAATAAAAGTTCCAAAAGATTTTAACTTTGGTTTTGACGTTGTGGATGAAATGGCAAGAATTGATCCTGATAAAAAGGCTATGGTTTGGTGCAATCCTGAAGGAGATGAAGAAACGTTTACTTTTAGCAATATGAAAACTGAAAGTAACAAAACTGCGAATTTTCTTAAATCATTAGGTTTAAAAAAAGGTGACGCGGTAATGATAATGGCAAAAAGGCGTTACGAATATTGGCATTTTGCAATTGCTTTTCATAAATTAGGAATTTTGATGATTCCCGCGACGCATCTTTTAACTGTAAAAGATATAAAGTATAGAGTTGAAGTTGCAGACATAAAAGCTATAGTTGCCACAGCGGACAAAAGAATTACAGATGTTATAGACGAAGCAAAAAAAAATCTCCCCATCTTAAAGCATTTGATTTCCGCGAACGGATATGTAGATGGATGGATTGACTATTCAAAAGAATTAAAGAAGTTTTCTGATGTTTTTGATAGACCTATAGGAGAAGAGGCAACTGCTGCAGATAACTTTTTGCTGTATTTTACGTCGGGCACTACAGGTATGCCTAAGATGGCATACCACGACAACTCATATCCTTTAGGTCATATTATGACTGCAAGATTTTGGCAAAACTTAAATGAAAATAGTTTGCATCTTACGGTGGCAGATACTGGGTGGGCAAAAGCGTCTTGGGGCAAAATATACGGTCAGTGGCTTTGCGGAGCGTGTATTTTTGTTTATGACTACGAAAGATTTGACGCCAAAGATTTGCTTGAAAAAATAGCCAAGTACGAACTTACTTCTTTTTGCGCTCCTCCAACAGTTTACAGGCATATGATAAGAGAAGATTTCTCAAAATATAATTTGTCTAAATTAAAATATGTGGAAACTGCAGGAGAGCCTTTAAATACTGAAGTTTTTTATCAGTTTAAAAAATATACAGGTCTTGAAATAAGAGAAGGTTTTGGTCAGACAGAAACTGTAGCTTTAGCTGCAATGTTCCCTTGGATAGAAGTAAGACCAGGTTCAATAGGAAAGCCTTCTGCGTGGTGGGATGTGGATATTGTTGACAGCGAAAATAAATCTTGTAACCCGGGAGAAGAGGGACGTCTTATAATAAGAACTGACAAAGGAAGACCAACAGGTTTATTTCTAGGTTACTATAAAGATGAAGCAATGACTAAAAATGTTTGGAAAGACGGCATATACGACACTGGTGATATTGTTTACAAAGACGAAGATGGATATATTTGGTTTATAGGACGATCTGACGACATTATAAAAAGCTCAGGTTATAGAGTAGGACCTTTTGAAGTTGAAAGTGCTTTAATGGAGCACCCTTGTGTGTTAGAGTGTGCTGTAACTGGAGTTCCAGATGAATTAAGAGGAGCAATTGTAAAAGCTACAGTCGTTCTTGCCAAAGGGTATAATGCAAGCGAAGATCTTATTATAGAGCTCCAAAATCATGTTAAAAAAATTACAGCGCCTTACAAATATCCAATAATTATAGAGTTTGTTGATGATTTACCAAAGACAATAAGCGGTAAAATTAAACGAAAAGAAATAAGAGAAAGATCCAAATCTACTAAATAAAATAAAGTTTTAGAAAATTATTGCACACTAAATAGGAAGATGTATATGGACATCAGAAAACACATTTTAGAATTAGCCAAGAAAGCCAAAGGTAAAGTAATTTTGCCGGAAAGTTTTGACACTAGAGTTTTGAAAGCTGCAGAAATGCTTACAAAAAACGGAGTTGCTTCGATAGTGTTGCCTACTGAAAATATTGAAGAAGTTAAAAAAATTGCTGCAGGCGTAAGTATAGATTTAAGCGGAATAGAAATTATAAATATGGACCAATCTCTTTTGGACAATAACAAAGTTAAAGAGTTTGTTGCCGCAAGAACTAAGAAAGGCATGACGGAGCAGGATGCGTTAGCTTTGCTAAAGAAACCTTTATACTTCTCAATGATGTATTTAAAAAGTGGCAAGTGCGACGCTTGCGTAGGTGGCGCAGTTTATGATACGGCAGATGTTTTAAGAGCAAGTATTTATGTTATAGGTGCAGCTGAAGGTATAAAGGTTATTTCTTCATATTTCCTTATGATACCTCCGAAAAATCATTCTATTATAAAAGAGCCTGTTATATTTACTGACTGCGGTGTAAATCCGGACCCTAATGCTTTGGGGTTAAAAGACATAGCTGTTTCAACTGTAGCAAGTTTCAAAAAGCTTTTCCACGGCAAAACGGCTAATGTAGCAATGCTTTCTTTCTCAACTAAAGGAAGCGCCAAGAATAAAGTTTTGGAAAAAGTTATAGAAGCCACAAAGCTTACAAAAGAACATTTTAAAAAGCAAAATGACGTTAATGTTGACGGAGAGCTTCAGTTTGACGCCTCTGTAGTGCCGGCTGTTGGAGAAAGAAAAGTTCCGGGATCAGCTGTTGCAGGCAAAGCAAATATATTGATATTTCCTGATTTAAATGCTGGAAATATTGGCTATAAAATTGCAGAAAGATTTGGCGGATTCCAAGCGCTAGGACCAATTATTCAAGGGCTATCTCTTCCAGTAAGTGACTTAAGCAGAGGTTCAAGTGCGGAAGATATATGCTTGATAAGCACAATAATGCTTTTAAAATAAAAAGAAACAAAATGGAATCAAATTATAATCCAAACAAAGTTGTCTCTAAAGTTAAAGATTATCTTGAAAGTTTTACTAAACGCAAACTGATAAAACTTTGCCTACAGCAGACAACTTGCTTAAAGTCATTGGATGAGTCAGTCATCTCAAAAAATACATTACCGCTTGGTATAGGGTACGTTGGCGATTAGTTCCAGACCTGTTAGCCCGACCTGTTGATGTCTTTGGGTTAAGTGTTGAAGTAGCTGTGATAATAGGAATAACAGTAGCGTGTTTATTAGAACAGGTTGTGTATGACGATCTAAAAGATAAAGAGATGTTAGCTAATAAAGATAGAGGTCTAGTAGCTAGACATTGCTGACTATGTAAAAAGTCAAATCTTGAGATTACGAGTTTGAAAAAAGCGACAAAAGTATTGATTTTTAATGAGTTTTATACTATTCATGCTGATGTAGCAGAAAATGTTACGCAAAATAAGAAATGGGGGAATATAATGATAAAGAAAAAGGGAAAAGCTAAAGCACAAAAAAGCAAAGCAACAAAAGGAAAGAAAGAGTGTAAGACCAAGAGTAAAGGTGGACGCACTAGAGCTAGTTAAAGAAGCAGAATGTAGAGAGAGGATTCTGATTGCAAAGAGCGAGGTATTAGATTAAACTGTTGATTACATAAGACTCTATATGGGTGGGGGTATAATGAAGCCATTTAGAATTTCTGTAGTAGTGTTGTTAGTAGCGTTCCTTTGGACGCTTACGGGCTGTAAGCTAATCGTGCGACATGAGCATGACATTACAGACAAATTTGAAAAAGCTTTAAATAATGACCCAGCAATGGAAAAGAAGGTAAGTGGATAAATAGACGAGAGGTCATAACCCAGCGAAAGTTATACGGAATCCATTTTAACTTTATTGATTATGCTTTGTCTGGCGAGGGTGTACGATTAATATTACAGTACGGAATCCATTTTAACAGAATGTATCCTGCGTTGGATATGATTTGCTTTCGTCAGACAAAGATACTCTGATACGTGGTCTGCTGCTATTGTCCAAAGTTCTATTGTCTCATGCAATGTCAAAAGAGCTATCTAAAACTAGAGGAACTCCGAATTGAACAAGTTTAAGCGTAAAGCTAAGAGACTTCGTTTGAAAGCATTGACAGAGAAAGAGAAAGCAGCATTGATGGAAAGCTGGCTGCCCTTGTACTATCCTAAACCTAAGTAAATACTCTATACTATATATATGTGTATATAAAGGAGTTATTCAGTGAAAAAGCTAATATCAGTTATTGTGAGTGTGTGTCTTATCACGGGAGTCGTAGCGCAACCGCAAGCAGCTTTGGTATTAGATGACGCAGAGAAAGACGCCCTGACTGCTCTGTATTCACGTAATCCAGTAAAATTTGTTGCACGTTTGATGGTATTGTGCAGCATCCCTCTTGACAGCATATATTCAGTACTAAAAGACGTTCTTGAAGAGCAACTCAGGACAGTAAAACACTTCTATTCTTCTGTGCTGGTGGAAACGTACCACAATGAGACTCAATCTATTGCGTTTAAAAACAACGACGACTTTTTTAAGAGTTTTGAAAGTAATTCAACAAGAGCTGTAGCTTATGAGATATTTAAATACGGAATATCTTCCGCTCAATTATATTCTGCAATGCAAAAAGAAGACCGTAAACTAGAAGAAGAGCGTAAACAAAAAGAAGAGCTTAAGCAAAAAGAAGAACAGCGAAAAGCAGCTGCACGAAAAGAGTGTGAACGTGTCATGATGGATTTAAATTGAGCTAAAAATTGCAATAAAAAGCGATGCAGAAAAGTAGGCTTGAATTGATGCGAAAAATAGGCTAAATTTGGTGCGAAAAAAGCGGTAAAAAGCAGCGAAAAGAGAAAACGTGCATTTTTGAAAAGTCAGAAATCGTCGAAAATGGAAATTTGTCATATTTATCGGGCATAAATTAGAGTGCTAGAATAAAGTGAAAAGTGATAAAAAATGCGATTTTCGCAAAAACGGGATTGCAATGGAATTCAGAACACTAGTATTTCTTCAGTTCTTTCAAGAATTCGTTCCTAGACATCTTTAAAATTTTCATCATAACTTTAACCACATAAACTGGGACTTCTTTTTTGTGTCTCGGAATTGTAATTATT
>JAITAQ010000089.1 GCA_031283985.1 Endomicrobium sp.
TTTGAACTCGTGTCGCAGGATTGAAAATCCTGTGTCCTAGACCCCTAGACGATGGGAGCACATGAGCCCGGTGCGGCTCGAACGCACGACAACCTCATTAAAAGTGAGGTGCTCTACCAGCTGAGCTACGGGCCCTTCAAATGATTTGAAATGGATTTTAAATCTTCTTATAAACTAAACAACATTGTCGCTAACAACGTGTGAAAAGTAGCATAAAATTTTATCTTTGTCAAACAGATTTATGCAAAAAACAAAAAAATGCCATCATAAAATAAAAGAAAGACCGCTACCGCCCTTAATTATACAACTGATAAAGCAACATCTTTTTAAACAGCAACACTTGATAAATAAATTGATTGACAAAAATAAGATACTGCAAATATTTTTACAAAATTACACTATATTATTGAGCTTATTTTTACTGCAAAGCCGAAAAATCTAAAAATTCTGCAAATATACCCTTTGTATAATTTAATAAAGATATTCTGTTTGATTTTATTTTAGCATCCTCTGACATTACCATAACTTTTTCAAAAAATCCGTCAATACTAGGTTTTATTTCTAAAACCTTATCAAAAACTTTGGCATATTTATTTTGAGAAATGTATTCAACAACCTCTGCTTTTGTCTTTTTAATGCAGTCAAATAGATTTTTTTCTGCAGCTTCTACTAATAAACCTTCATTTATAGTAGACAAAACGTCAATATTTTGTTTTCTTGCCTGACTTAAAATATTGTTTATTCTCTTAAAAACAGTAGAAATAGACGAAAAATCACCTTTCTGTCTTGCATTCTTTAAAGCCGCAAGCTTTGGAAGAAAAGAACCTAAATCTTTAAATTTGTTACTGCCTACTAAAACGCTAACTACAGATTTAACCTCATCAAAGCTATAGCCTTTACATTCAAGAATACCTTCAATTCTTTGGCGTAAAAAATTGACAAGCTTCTCATAAGCATCCGTTTTAGATTTTGGATTACTTTTTATATTTTCGGGCAAAAACTCAAATACCTTTTCAATTACAGAGCTTAATTCTTTATTAGGAAGAATTTCCATCGCAATCCTTATAAATCCTATACCTGCTCTTCTAAGCCCGTAAGGATCAGCCGAACCCGAAGACTCAATTCCAATTGAAAAGTTCGCAGCTAAAGTATCTATTTTATCAACCAAAGATATTAAAGAAGCCAATTTATTTGAAGGAAGTTTTCCAGTCGCACTTAACGGCCAATAATGTTGTTCAATAGATTGCGCAACTTCAATGCTTTCCCCTAACTTCAAAGCATAAATTTTGCCCATAACACCCTGAAGTTCGGGATATTCAAATACCATTTCGCTTACTAGATCAGCTTTTGAAAGCATCACAGCTCTTTCAAGAGATTTTTCATCTACTTGCATGCTGAATTCTTTATTGAAAAGAAGTGCGATCTTTTTTACCCTTTCAATTTTTTCATAAATAGTTCCGATTTCTTTATGAAAAACAACAACTTTAAGTTTCTCAATATTAGCGTCAAGATCGATTTTCAAATCGTTCTTATAAAAAAATTCAGCATCAGCAAGTCTTGCAGCAACAACCTTTTCATACCCTTCCTTAACTATATCCAAATATGTGGAAACTCCATTTTTAACACCGACAAAACAATTTAAAAATTTCCCGCTCTTATCGTTGACTACAAAACACTTTTGGCTTTTTTTCATGCATACTGTAAGAACTTCCGGAGGTAAATTTAAATACTTTTTATCAAAATTACAAAGAACTGCCGACGGATATTCAACCAAATAATTTACTTCGTCAACTAAAGCCTCGTCGGCAACAACACTCCCGACGCTTTTGACTACAAACTCTATAGATTTTTTCATTTCTTTGCGTCTTTCGTTCTGGTCAACCAAAACTGATTTATTCTTTAACACCGTCATATAATTTTCAGGAGAATCTATTTTTATTTTTGATCTGTCATAAGTATGAAGACCTATCGTCCAATTGGAAGGATTAACATCAGCTATTTTAAATTTAATTACCTTCTTCCCAAAAAGCGCTATTATGTTCCTTATAGGTCTTGCAAACTTAAACTCGCTTTTTTCCCATACCATAGCTTTAGGAAAAGATATGCTGCTTATTATATTGGGGAAAATAACGGTTAAAAGGTTTTCCGTTTTTTTGCCTTTTGTCTTTTTTGTAAAAGAAAGATACTCGCCTTTTTCTATAATCTTTTTATTCAGTTTGTCAGTCGTAGTTCCATTTTTTGCAGCAAAGCCTTTAGCCGCTTGAGTCCACTGCCCATTTATATCTTTTGCAGATTTCCATGAAGGTCCAAAAATTTCTTCAGTCTTATCTTCACTTTTTATAGATAAATTTTCAACAATCAGCGTAAGTCTTCTTGGCGTGGCAAAAGTTTTTATTGAGCCGTGTTTTATATTTAAATTTGCAAATTCTTTTAAAGCGGTTTGTTCAATTTGCTTTAAAGCAGGTTCAATATACGACGTAGGAATTTCTTCCGTTCCTATTTCAAGTAAAGCTATTCTTTCATTATCGTTAGACATCCTTTGCTCCATGAGTTTTATAACGAATTTGATTTATTTGCAATAACGTCTAAATTAACGATATCAGCCATTGTTAAATATTTTTCAGCAACAGATTTTGCCAGAGTCCTAACTCTAAGAATATAATCGACTCTTTCAGAGACTGAAATTGCCACTCTAGCATCAAGCAAATTGAACAAGTGTGAACATTTCATAACAACATCATATGCTGGAAGAGGAAGTTCATTTTGAATAAGATTTTTTGCTTCATTCTCCCAGTTGATAAAATGTTTTTTCAACATATCAACATTAGCTTTTTCAAAATTATAAGCAGACCATTGTTTTTCATCTTCAAGATGAATATCTCCATAAGTTACAGTATCATTCCATTGCAATTCATATACGTTATTTTTCTTTTGAACATACATAGCAAGACGTTCAGTTCCATATGTAATTTCAACCGAAATAGGATTTAGAGATATTCCTCCAACCTGTTGAAAATAAGTAAACTGAGTTGCTTCCATACCATCAATCCAAACTTCCCAACCAAGCCCCCAAGCACCAAGTGCCGGAGATTCCCAATCGTCTTCAACAAATCTTATATCGTGTTTCTTGGAATCTAAACCTATTGCTTTTAAACTTTCTAGGTAAATTTGTTGTATATTTTTTGGAGCTGGTTTCATAATCACCTGAAATTGATAATAATGTTGAAGTCTGTTAGGATTTTTGCCATACCTGCCATCAGTAGGTCTTCTGGAAGGCTCAACATAAACAGCACTCCATGTCTTAGATCCCAAAACCCGTAAAAAAGTAGCAGGATTAAAAGTACCCGCTCCTTTTTCTAAATCGTAAGTCTGCCATACAAGGCAGCCATGCTTTGCCCAAAACTTCTGCAAAGTCATAATAATTTCTTGGAAATTCATACGATCTCCCGGTTACCACACAAGTCTAACCAAAAAAATATTTTAACAAAAAAAAAGCAGTTGACACAATACAGATTTTTTAGTTAAATTGCGTAATGATAACTGAAAAGAACACTGCTGTAAATAAACGTCCTTTCTGGGATGAATATTTTATGAAATTGGCATGGCTTGTTGCGGAAAGATCTACCTGCGAACGCCATCATATCGGAACTGTTATTGTAAGAGATAAGAGAATTCTTACCACGGGTTATAACGGCTCAGCTTCCGGAACAAAAGATTGTTTGTCTCTAGGATGTTTAAGAAACGCCATGAGCATACCGTCAGGGCAAAGGCATGAAATATGCAGGGCTATACACGCCGAACAAAATGCAATTATTCAAGGTGGTTATCATGGAATCAATATTAAAGGCTCAACTCTTTACTGTACACATTCTCCATGTATTTTATGCGCAAAAATGATAGTAAATGCTGGAATAAAAAAAGTTGTCGCAGACATAGAATATCCTGATACTACTTTTAAGGAACTTTTCTCGGAAACAGAAGTAGAATTTTCTACTTTACATTTAAACAATCTCTCTATAGCGCAACTTCTATAAATTCGTATTAGAAGAGTTTGAGATAACCGAAGGATGTTTTTATGTTAAAGAAATTGGCGTTGGTATTTATGCAGCGTTTTCTTTTTTCTTTTTTTTATTTTGTCCCAACAGTATCTATTGCTGAACATTATAACGTACTATCTGAACTTCTCCTTCATTCTGAGGCAAAACACGTAGACTATATCTGCATTTGTTAACTTTGTCAATTAGAAGTTTTTCTTTAACCCATTCGCTTTTTTTCTTAGCTGGCTCGTAGTTGTCTTTTTTATGTTTGGCATACTCTAACGCAGTAGGAATATAAAACTTTTTTTGTATATTCTTCTATCATTTATATTTCCCACTACTTGCAGTATACTTTATGCCGTTAAGAATGATAAAAAGAAATTACAAGGTCTAAAATAGAAAGGTTTTACCCTATTTAAGAAGGGAGAACTAGAAAACGAGACTAGAATACCAAAATCCAAAATTATTTCAAGAAGTTCCGCAA
>JAITAQ010000090.1 GCA_031283985.1 Endomicrobium sp.
TTCGTTATCCCTGCTGTCAATGTCGTTTTCCCGTGGTCCACGTGCCCTATTGTCCCTATGTTTACATGTGGCTTGCTTCTGTCAAATTTCTCTTTCCCCATTTTTTTTATGCTCCTCCACCTCTTTTTTATGCTTTAGTTGTTTTTTTCTAATATTTTATCAGCAATTTGTCTAGGAACTTCTTCATAGTGAGAAGGTTCCATGCTGTAGTTTCCTCTTCCTTGAGTAAGAGAACGAAGCGAGGTAGAATAACCGAACATCTCTGCAAGAGGAACATTTGCTTTTATATGCTGAACTTTATTTTTTGATTCCATACTGGCAATCTTTCCACGTCTTGAATTTAAGTCTCCGATAACATCTCCCATATATTCTTCAGGAACAACCACTTCTGTTCTCATTATAGGTTCCAAAATAACAGGATTTGCCTTTTTGCAAGCATCTTTGAAAGCCATAGACCCGGCAATCTTAAATGCCATTTCTGAAGAATCAACTTCATGGAAAGATCCATCTATAACCGTAACTCTAACATCTACAACAGGATAACCCGCTAACGTTCCAGCAGTCATTGCTTCTTTTATCCCTTTGTCAATTGCTGGAATATATTCTCTGGGAATTACACCACCCACAATTTTGTTTACAAATTCATAACCTTTACCAGTCTCTTGAGGCTCAACAGTAAGCATAACGTGTCCATATTGACCTCGTCCACCGGTCTGTCTGATATATTTTGATTCTGCTTCCGTCATCTTCTTAATTGTTTCTCTGTAAGCAACTTGAGGGCGACCTACATTTGCTTGGACATTAAATTCTCTTTTCATTCTATCTACGAGAATTTCAAGATGAAGCTCACCCATACCTGCGATAATCGTCTGGTTAGTTTCTTCGTTTGTTCTTACTCTAAACGTCGGATCTTCTTCAGCAAGTCTGCTCAAAGCAATGCCAAGTTTTTCTTCATCAGCTTTTGATCTAGGCTCAATAGCAACATCTATAACAGTCTCTGGAAAGTCCATAGACTCAAGCAATATAGGATGTTCTTCAGTGCAAAGAGTATCCCCAGTACTTGTATTTTTTAAACCTACCGCAGCAGCAATATCTCCCGCATTAACAGATTCTACTTCCTCTCTGTTGTTAGAATGCATACGCACTATGCGAGAAATTCTTTCCTTTGTATTTTTGCCGGGATTGTAAACATAAGAGCCGCTTTCTAACGTCCCAGAATAGACTCTGAAATATATAAGTTTTCCAGTATATGGATCTGACTGAATTTTAAATACCAAAGCACTAAAAGGCGCTTTATCATTAACTTCCCTGCTGTCTGGTTCACCTGTTTCGGAATTTGTTCCTTTAAAAGCCTTTCTGTCAAATGGAGAAGGAAGATAATCACATACAGCATCTAACATAGGCTGTACACCTTTGTTTTTAAATGCTGTTCCACAAAGAACAGGGATTAATTTTATTTCAAGCGTCGCTTTTCTAATAGCTTGTTTTAACTGGATTACAGTAGAATCTTTGTTTTCCATAAAGTTGTTCATTACTTCATCGCTGTGATCAGCGAGAAGCTCTATCATTTCACTTCTCATATGATGGGACTTTTCTTCTAACCCTTTAGGAATATCCACTATTTCAAATTTTGCTCCAAGCTCTTCGCCTGACCATATATGAGCTTTCATCGTTACTAAGTCTATTATGCCTTGGAAATTTGATTCTGCTCCGATAGGAATCTGAATAGGAAGAGGTACTGCCCCGAGCTTTTCTCTTATGTCATTTACAACCATAAAAAAGTCTGCTCCGATTTTATCCATTTTGTTTGAGAAAACAATTCTCGGAACTCCATACTTATCAGCCTGTCTCCAAACAGTTTCAGACTGAGGCTCTACGCCATTGCCCGAGTCAAAAACTACAACAGTTCCGTCTAATACTCTCAAAGATCTTTCTACTTCTGCGGTAAAATCAACATGCCCGGGAGTATCTATAATATTAAACTGCATGTCTTGCCATCTGCAATACGTAGCAGCAGAACTAATTGTGATACCTCTTTCTTTTTCCTGTTCCATCCAGTCCATAGTTGCAGCACCTTCATGCACCTCTCCAATTTTATGAGTTTTTCCAGTATAGTACAAAATTCTTTCTGTAGTTGTAGTCTTGCCAGCATCAATGTGAGCCACAATTCCAAAATTTCTAATTTTATGTAACGGATATTCTCTAGACATTTTCTTCCCTTTTCTTTTATTAAAAACTAGGCATCATTAAAAACAACACTGATAATTTATTCTTCATTTTAAATGAATTATTGACGCACTTAATCTAACGTTCCATACAAAACCTTCTTGATACTGCTTCAAACCTTCCATCTATAAAGTTAGTATCATGTCTATAAGAACATGGAGCGCCAATTAAAGCACACCCTGAGTATAAAACTAATAACAAAATTACTCTATAGTTAACATAATTTCAGGTTACAGCAAAGTTTTTTGTTAGACAAGGCTTGCTGGTACGAAGTTTACATTTTAAAGTAAGTGAGAACAGCATAATAACGAAATATAAAAAATATTAAAGCAAAATTACCATCTGTAATGGGCAAAAGCTTTATTCGCTTCCGCCATCTTATGTATATCTTCCCTCTTTTTTATAGCAGCTCCTTCTTTTTTACTGCCATCAATTATTTCTTGTGCAAGCCTTTCACACATAGGTTTGCCTGTTTTGCTTCTAGAAATTTCTATGAGCCAATTAATAGCAAGAGTCATGGAACGAGTTAAAGGAACTTCCATGGGAATCTGATATGTTGCTCCGCCAACTCTGCGAGGTCTTACTTCAAGAAGAGGCCTTATATTTTCCAAAGCTTTGTTAAAAACTGTAACAGGATATTCCCCTGTTCTTTCTTTTATTATGTCAAAAGAGCCATATACTATTGATTCTGCCGTACTTTTTTTGCCTTCAAAGTTTAATTTGCTTATAAACCTTGCTATAACTACTGAACCATATTTTGAATCAGGCGAAGGCATTCCTCTTTTTTCTTTTGGTTTTAACGGTTTACGTGGCATTTACTAATACCTCTTAAATTTATTTATGTCTGTTTATTATTTAATTACTTATTAGCCGCAGCTCTTTCTTTCTTCGCTCCATACTTGCTTCTGCTCTGTTTACGGCCGGCAACTCCAGTTGTATCCAAAGTTCCTCTAACAATATGGTAACGCACACCCGGTAAGTCTTTTACACGGCCGCCACGGATAAGAACCAAAGAATGTTCCTGAAGATTATGTCCCACGCCAGGAATATATGAAGAAACTTCATACCCTGAAGTAAGTCTTACTCTTGCAACTTTTCTTAAAGCTGAATTAGGTTTCTTAGGAGTTGTTGTATAAACTCTTGTACAAATGCCTCTTCTTTGTGGGCAATTCTTAAGAGCAGGTGATTTTGTTTTTCTTGTTAAGTCTTTTCTTCCATCTCCAATCAACTGATTAATAGTTGGCATTGTTTTCCTCAAATAATTTATTTATCGTTTTTTGTTTTTGAAACTAAACCTGTTCCCGCTGGTATAAGATGTCCTATTGAAACATTTTCTTTCAATCCTATCAAATGATCAACCTTCCCTGAAACAGCAGTTTCAGTCAAGATTCTTGTTGTCTCTTGGAAAGATGCAGCCGAAATAAATGAATCCGAAGACAATGACGCCTTAGTTATACCCAAAAGAATAGTCTGCGCAACGGGAGGCTTTCCATTATTGGCCTTTATGGACTCCCTATTAGCTTCATATCTATGTTTAGAAATAATTTCGCCATTTAAATACTGACTGTCCCCTGAATCCATTATTCTTACGCTAGACAACATCTGTCTTACTATAATTTCAATATGTTTATCATTTATGGTTACTCCCTGTAGTCTGTAAACCTGCTGAATCTCATTAACTAGGTATTCTTGAACTTCTTTATGACCTTTAACCTTAAGAATATCGTGAGGGTTCAATGCTCCATCAGAAATAGCTTCACCCTCTTTAACTCTATCTCCTTCGTAAACAATCAAATGGCGACCTGGAGGAATAAGATAACTTTTCTTTATTTTTGTTTCAGTGTTTTCAACCTCAACCTTTATGTTACCTTTTGCGGTAGCTCCTCCGCACAAATGCACAATACCATCAATTTCAGAAATAATAGCTGAGTTTTTAGGCTTTCTTCCTTCAAAGATCTCTGCGACTCTAGGTAATCCTCCAGTGATATCTTTTGACTTTGAAACTTCTTGAAGAATCTTAGCCAAAATATCGCCAACTTTTATCTTGTCGCCGTCTGTTGCAATAATAGTCGTATCTACAGGAAGAGGATATTCCGCAATCTGTTTATTGTCTTTTTTAATAACAATTCTTGGAGTTTTTCTTTCAGAAGGATGTTCAATGATAACTCTTTCAATTTGACCTGTTATTTTTGATTTTTCTTTTTGTAAAGTTATACCGTCTTTTATATCTATAAACTGTATCGTTCCTTCATTTTCTGCAATAATCGGCTTAGAATGAGGATCCCATTTTGCTATCAAGACGTTCTTTTTCATACCTGTAGCAGAATCAATCTTAACTTCTACTTTTTTACCATCTTGAACTTCAATAACAGCTCCGTAAGGAATCTTATAAACTTGTCTCTTATTGGCAGACTCTTCTGTATAAACAAGTTCAGTATTTCTGCTTACAACTACAGTCTCTCCAGCTCTGTTTTGAATGGTCTTTAAGTTATAATAGTCTGTAGTACCGCTGTTTTCAGCATAAATTTCTGAACGAGAAACAACACGACTTGCAGCTCCTCCAATGTGGAACGTTCTAAGTGTAAGCTGAGTTCCCGGCTCACCGATTGACTGGGCGGCAATAATACCAACAGCTTCACCAACTTCAACAGAATTGCCCGTTGCTGGGTTTATTCCATAGCATTTTGCACAAACGCCGTGTTCAGATTCGCAAGTTAAAACGCTTCTAATACCAATTTTGTCAATACCCACCTCAACAAGTTTTTTAGCTTTTTCAGCAGTTATTATTTCGCCTCTCTTAACAATAACTTCATCACGGACAATATCTACAACATTGTCAAGAGCTATTCTTCCAATAACACGTTCGTCTATTTTTTCAATAATTTCGTCACCACTGCGCAATGTTCCAATAAACACTCCGTTTACAGTTCCGCAATCTTCTTCCCTTACTACTACATCGTGAGACACGTCCACAAGTCTTCTTGTAAGGTAACCAGCTTCTGCAGTTTTCAATGCTGTATCAGCCAAACCTTTACGTCCTCCGTGAGTTGAAATAAAATATTCCAAAACCGTAAGACCCTCTCTAAAGTTTGAAATAATAGGTGTTTCTATAATTTCACCTATACCTCCGGTAAGCTTCTTTTGAGGTTTTGCCATAAGTCCACGCATACCTGCTAACTGTCTTACCTGCTGTCTTGAACCTCTAGCTCCAGAGTCTGCCATCATAAATATTGAGTTGAAACGATTACCGTTCGGCTGATAAGTTTCTGTTTCTTCTTTTTTCATCTCATCAAACATGATGTCTGAAACTTTGTCAGTAACTCTTGTCCATATATCTATGATTTTGTTATAACGCTCAGATTTTGTTATTAAACCCAGTTTTGCTTGTTTTTCGATTTCTTTAACTTTTAACTTTGCTTCCTTAATCATCTTCTCTTTCTTTAGAGGAATTTTCATTTCTTTTATAGAAATAGAAACACCAGCAAGAGTTGCGTATTTGTAACCCATCTTCTTAATTTCGTCAAGAAGAAGAGCAGTTTTAAATTGTCCGAGTTCTTTATAGCATCTATCAACAAGAGATCCAAGTTCTTTCTTAGTCATGCTATTGTTTTGATAGCCTAAAGAGTAAGAACCGTCTTCATTTTTTGGAAGTTGTTCGTTAAATATAACTCTTCCAACGGTGGTATAATTTATTACTTCATTACCGTCTTCAGATTTATAATTCTTCCACTTTGAAACGTTATTCTGCTCTTTATCTTCTAATTTTTTATCTCTTATGTTTGTAATTCCCATTACTTTAATCTTAGCTTGCAAGTCTATTTTTTTTCTCTGATAAGCACTGATAACTTCTTCAACAGATGAGAAAATTTTTCCTTCGCCGGGAACTGCTATTTTTTCTTTCGTAAGATAACAGCTACCCAAAACCATATCTTGAGAAGGAACAGCTACAGGTTTTCCTGAAGTGGGAGACAATATATTTCGCGTTGCCATCATTAAAACTTTAGCTTCAAGTTGCGCCTCAAGAGAAATAGGTAAATGTACAGCCATCTGATCTCCATCAAAATCTGCGTTAAAAGCCGCACATGTAAGAGGATGTAGCTGTATTGATTTACCTTCAACCAAAATAGGCTCAAAAGCCTGAATTCCAAGCCTATGAAGCGTAGGAGCTCTGTTCAAAAGAATAGGATGATTTTTTGTAACTTTTTCAAGAATATTCCAAATTTTTGTATCGCCTCTTTCAAGCATTCTTCTTGCAGATTTAAGAGTTGCATTTTCTTGCGATATAAGCTCTTTTATGATAAACGGCTTAAAAAGTTCCAAAGCCATCTCTTTTGGAAGACCACATTGATTAAGTTTTAAGTTAGGACCAACAACAATAACGCTTCTTCCAGAATAGTCAACTCTTTTACCAAGCAAGTTCTGTCTGAAACGTCCTTGCTTTCCTTTAAGACTGTCAGACAAAGATTTAAGCGACCTATTACCCGCTCCCGTAACTGGTCTTGTTCTTGAGTCGTTATCTATCAAAGCATCAACAGCTTCTTGTAAAAGCCTCTTTTCGTTATTTATCATAACAGTAGGAGCTTTCAACTGCTCAATATGTCGAAGTCTATTGTTTCTGTTTATAATTCTTCTATATAAGTCATTCAAATCAGATGTTGCAAATCGTCCACCGTCCAAAGCAACTAAAGGTCTCAAATCTGGAGGTATTACAGGAAGAGTAGTAAGAATCATCCATTCAGGTCTTGTCCCCGAATTTAAAAACCCTTCAACAACTCTAAGTTTTCT
>JAITAQ010000010.1 GCA_031283985.1 Endomicrobium sp.
TAGAGTTAAAGGGAAAGTTGTAAGAATTACGGATTTTGGTGCTTTTGTAGAGCTTGAGCATGGAATTGAAGCGTCTATAAAAAATAGTGAAGACTCCTCTTTAAAATTTGAAAAACCGCAAGTTTTTTCTGATGGTGAAGAGTTAGAGGTTGAAATAATAAAAATTGATTTCGGCAAAAGAAAAATAAAAGTTTCTGCGAAAGCTCTTGAATTTGGTATAGAGAAGGAACTTGTTAAACACTTTGCAAATCAAGATGACAAACTCACTTTAGGAGAATTGGTGACAGAAGAAGAATAGTCTTCATAAATTTGGACAGCAAAGCAAATGCAAAATTTTAGATTTTAAAAACATTTATTCTTTAATTTGATTTTTGTCTTTAGTAATTAAATGATTACATTATTTCTTGCGTAAGGGACTAAGTCACGAATTCGCAGAATATGTTTTGATGGTTGCTAATGATTTTTAGTAGATATGCTTATTGAATTATTTATTTTGAGATATTTGTTGTTGTTTGCCTGTAGTTTTTAACATTTCTCTTGTAGTCTGATTGCTCATTTGAAAAATATTTTCCTCGTTTTTATCTTTTAAAGCATCTCTTGTATATATGCATCTTGGATTCCAAAGCAACCAACTTCCTATTTTATTATCGTAACAAGCTTGCATTTGCGCTCTCACTTCATTTTTGCCATATTTGTATCCTAGACTAAAATCTTGAAGCCATGGTCGTAACTTTTCTTCTGGAATTCTTTTTAATGCTCCCTCAATAGAGTTATAAACAATTTTATACGGTTCTTTGTTGGGATCTGCTATGCCGTAAGTCCACTTCGCGTAATGCGAGGGATAAACCATAGGGCTTACGTAATCAACCTGTTCTGTCATTTCTACTATTTTTTGACCTATACCCATATCGTCAGTAGCTGTTGTTGTAAGTCCAAAAACGTCAATAGATATTTTAGTTCCTTTTAAATTTAGACGTCTTTTTGCTTCTTTCAAAAAACCTATCAAAGCTTTTGAGGCTTCTGTTGCTAAGTGAGGCTTGCTATATCTGCAATTTTTTGTGTTGCCGTCTGAAGGGAATCTTATGTAATCAAATTGAATTTCATCAAAACCTATATCAGCAGCTCTTTCTGCAATTTTTAAATTATAATCCCAAGCATCTTTATTATAAGGATCAAGCCATGCTACTCCTTTTCTGTCTGTCCAAATAGTTCCATCAGGATTTTTGACTGACAATGAAGGTATCTTTCTGGAAATGATGTTATCTCTGAAAACCACTATTCTTGCTATAGTATAAATGCCGTTTTCTTTTAAAAGAAGAATATATTTTTCAATGTCTGGAATTGCCACAACGTAGGCTTTATTTGCTTCTGCTTCTTTTACTTTTATATAAACTTGTCCTTCATACTCTTTTATGTCTATAACTGCAGTATTTAATTCTGTAGTAGCAAAAAATTCTAGCGCTAATTTTCTGTGTTTTTCTGAGCCACTTATCCAAGCTGAAAGATGTATTCCTCTTATATATTTTGCTTTCTCAGATTTTGCGGAGTCTGATTTACCTGCTAGGTTTTGTTCCTCATACAGATTTTCTAATACAACAGTGGATCTTGAATTTGCATAGAACGATAAAAGAAAAATCAATGACAATACTGCAGACTGCAAAAAGTTAAATTTGTGTATTTTCATAACTGGATAATTATATTGAAATAGATAATTACTGTCAAATAAAAATTTAAATTTGTCTAATAAAATACTTTTTAATTTACTACAAGAGAGGATAAAAACAATGAAAAATAAAATGCTTCTAAGATCTCACTTTGTCAATGGTAGTTTGAAATCTCTGATTTTCTCGTTCATTTCAATTTATTTAACTTGCCAAATAAAAGCCATTTGTAAATTCCAAAGATAAGTCAATGGTTTTATTGTGAAGGTCGATTTATGGTACAATTTTATTCAAAAAAAACAAATATAGTTTTATTGCCCCCACCTCGTTTCCAAATTTAAGGTATAAATTTTATTAGATGTTCCCTCTTTAAAAATTAGTTTATGTATTATCTTTGGTAATGTTGTGAGAGAAAATAAGTGATATAATTATTTTACAGCTATTTCATTATCCTTTGTTTTTTCTTTTTTTAAACTTTTTTATTTCTCCCTATCTCTAAATGTTTGCTAAATAGCGCGACTATTATATATGCAGAAAAGACTCCTATCAATGCTCCTACAAGAACATCTAAAGGAAAATGACTTCCTATATAAATTCTATAAAATCCTGAAGAAAAAGCAAATAGTATGTATAAATACCAATACTTTTTAACCATTATAAACATGAAAGTGCATAAAGAAAACGCAAGCTCTGTATGCCCTGAAGGGAAAGAAAGAGTATATACTTTTTCAAAGAGTATATTTGTATTTTCTCCAAATATTTCTAAAGGACGAGGTCTTTCAAAATAATGTTTTAGAAAATGAACTATCACAGCTCCTACTGCCATTACGCTTGCCATGAGAGTGAGATTTGCCCAAAAATGCTCTTTTTTATTTTTCCATAGGATAAATATACATATTGTAAGTATTATAAAAAAACTTAAGTTAAAGTTTTTGGCGTCATAATATGAAATAGTCACTGCAAAAAAATCTAAAAATTTAGACTTTAAGTTTGAGTTTATAAATTTGAAAACAAAATGCTCAAATTTTAAAAGTTCTTGCCTAAGGTTTTTTTTTGTTTCCAAATTTATAGCGGCGTAAGATTGCGGAAGTTTAGACGGATTGAAAGACTTACAAAATGTAAAAAAGAAATTTTTAATTTTTTTGCTATTCCTGTATATGGAGAACTCTTCAAGTTCGGTATATGATGAAAATACATCTGCTCCGTATCTATTTTTAGGCTCTGAAAAGAAGTAATCATTGCATATGTATAATCCATTTTTATTTTTTAATTTTTTTAAGTCTCTTTGCCAAAAGTCATAAGCATTTATTTTGTCACTTATGCAGAATACTCTAAGTTCAGGAACGCATGCTGAAAGTTCACTTGCCAAATAACTTTTATATGTAAATATAAAAGGTATTTCTTCTTTTGAATAAGAGCTTAATAGTCGTCTTATTTCGTTTCCTACTTCTTTCCAGCCGTAAACTTCATTCGTTAAGTCAATTCTCTCATTTTCCGATATACCATGTTCTATTTTTTCAAGTTTATCCTTCGGCATGAATTTTTCAACTGGAACAATTCCGTACAAAACATGCAGAGGCACTATGATAATCATAAGCAAAGCTAAACCCCAAGCTGCATAAGAATAAAATCTAAACCATTTTATATGCCAAAATTTTAATGTTAAATGAGCTGTATATATTGATAAGACTAAATATCCCATAGCAGGCCAGTGAGGAAGTATCTCGTTAAATGTTGCTATTGCGTTAAAAAGGAGTAAAGCAGGTAGTGAGAAACAAGAAATAATAAGAGTTGTTCTATCCCTTTTTTTGTAAGTTTCTTTAACACACAAGAATGCAGTGATTATAAACATTAAAAACAGCAATGGGGAAATATATCCAGCTTGCTCTAATATGGATATACCGAAAAGCGTTAATGAAAATTTAGGTAAAGAATACCCAAACCCATGTTTTAACTGGAAACCGAAGGATGCCCAGCTGTTTTCTATATTCCATATTATAACAGGCAAAAAGATTATGGCAGACAGAATAAGTCCAAAGTATGGTTCTTTATTTTTGAACCAAAATCTGTATTTTGGCGAAAAAATAAGAAATAAAAGCACTGAGAAAGGTATCAAAACTCCGTTATATTTGGAAAGCATTGCAAATCCTGTCGTAATGCCCAGCAAATACCAATATTTTTTATTATTTGTTTCAATTATTATGATAAATATAAGAAGCGATAGAAGCCAAAATAGAGCAAGAGGAGAATCTGGAACGGCTATTACAGAACCCAAAAAAGCAAATACAGGAAGAACATTTAATAGCAATCCGCCGACAAAAGCCGTTCTCTCATTGTAAAGTTTTTTAACGCATATAAAAAATATCCAAATTGCAAAAAAGAAAATTAACACTGTGGGAAATCTTACTGCAAATTCAGTGTTGCCGAAAATTAATGTTGATGCTTTAATTATGTAACCAATTAGAGGAGGATGGTCAAAATACGAAAAGTTCAGAAATTTAGAATATACCCAGTAATGAGCTTCGTCTACAGTTAGTCCTATCTTACCTATTATTAACAGCCGTAATAGTGTTGTGGCAACATTTACAATCCAAAACCATAACTTATAATTCATTTATCTTCCTGTTAATTTAAGTTTTAAAACTTTGAATAAGTATGTTATTAAAGTTCCTAGTCGAAGTTTTGATTTGCCTGAAAATCTAGCAAGGAATATTATTGGATATTCTTTGACTTTCAAATTATTTGCTTTAATTTTGTATAGAACTTCAGTAACTATGAAAGGGTCGCTTGCTGTTAATTCAGCGGCAAATTTAGCTAGAGCTGTTTTTTTAAACATTTTATAACCGGAGGTAGGATCTTGTATTTTTACTCCTAATACAAAAGATAAATACCGTCTTGAAAAATTACTTACTATTTGCCTAACTATTGATCTCTCTTCATCTTTTCCGCTGTTGATATAGCGCGATCCTATAACCACATCACAATTTTCTATTGTTTTTAAAAATTCTGGGATATATTTAGGAGAATGAGAGCCATCACCATCCATTTCAACTATATAATCGGCTTTCATATCAAGAGCTTTTAAGAATCCGTCTTTTCCTGCATATCCGCGACCTTTTTTTTCTTTTCTCAATAGTAGATGTACTTTATTATTTGTTTTTGATATTCCTTCAACTATTTTATATGTTCCGTCAAGAGACATATCATCTACAATCAACACATCTGCGTTGACGCCACAATTTAAAATTTCATCAATCACCAGCTTTATATTGGAAGCTTCGTTATATGTCGGCACCATTACGACAGTTTTCATAAAATCTCTATTTGAACTGTAAGATAGGAACTTATAAATTATAAATATTGCTCAATTGCTTTTATGATATCTTTTGCCGCGATTGATTTCATGCAATTATCAATTAAATCGCACTTCTGTTTATAACAAACTACGCAATTTTTATTAGATTGTATTTTTACGACTTCGGAATATATTCCTATTTCATTGGCTGAAGTTGGACCAAAAAGAGCTACTATATTTTTCTTAAGTCCGGCAGCAGCGTGCAAAGACATAGTGTCTCCGCATAAAATTACATCACATAAATTTATTTTTGCAAAGAAATCTGGAATAGTATTATCAATTCCTGTTGATATAACATTTGGCATATTTTCTTTTAAAATCAGGTCAATTTCGCTTTTATCCTGAACGCCGCCGAGCAATAGAACGAAATATTTTTTTTGCGAAAAATATTTTGCTGTTTCAATAAACCCTTTTGATGTCCATTTTTTTAATTTCCATCTATTGCCTGCTCCGGGGACTATTCCTATAATTTTTTTATTACGGTTTATATTGTTGTCTTTTAAAAATTTTTCAGATTTCTCTATTGAATTTTTTTTCAAGGGAACAATTATTTTATAGTTGTCTTTTGGTAGTTCGGCTATTTTAGACATCCAATATTGATATGTAAAAGTGTTGGCTTTCTTAAGTTTATCATAAGCGCTTGTTTTAAGCCATTCTCTAGCATAATTGTTTGAAGTTATGATGTTTCTGAGATCGCCTAAAGTAAACCCTAAGACTTCTTTTTTGTTTGAGAGTTTTGTAAGAGATAAACTTTCAAAGGCTAAATCTAAGTTGATGACAATGTCAAAAAATTCGTTTACAAGGTATTTTATGACATTTCCATCGTTATATATTATTTTATCTATCAGATTATTGCCTTCAATAACAGCGGCGTTTTTTATATCAACAATCCAAGATATTTCGCTTTTAGGGTAAACTTCCTTTAAACCGTTTAACATAAAAGTACTTCTTAAAACATCTCCCATAGCTCCAAGTTTAACAATTAGAATGCGTTTATTATCTTTCTTGTCTGAAAGTTTTGAATAGTTTTTGCATTCTTTACAAATGTTGTTATTATTTTTTTGGTAAACACAAGGTCTGTCTAACGGAAATTTAGAACAATCTGTGAAAACTTCAAAAGAATCAGTATTTTCTATCATAATTTATAAAGTTATCAAATCTTGTCCGACATTACAATATCGTGTATAAAGTAGTAAAATCATAAATTGATGAATTCATCTATTCGGAGTTTTTATGGATAGGTTATTTTGCAGAAAAAATGCTTTTTTTATTGCTGGTTTTGTTGTTTTGTTTAAAATATTTTTATCTACTTCTATAGAGCTTCATCCAGATGAGTCGTATTATTGGTTTTGGTCCCAGCATTTAGCTCTAGGATACTTTGACCATTCTCCAATGGTGGCGTGGTTTATAAAAGCAACTACCTTATTTTTCAACTCTGAAATGGCAGTAAGATTTTCTTCTATAATAACGACTATAATAGTCAGCTTTTTGATATGGAATCTGGCTAAAAATCTTTTTAATGAAACTATAGCAGCGGCGGCTGTTATCGTATTAAATACTTTGCCTGAAATGATGACAGCCTCTATAATAATAACACCTGACACGCCTCTATTTTTATTTTTTCTTTGAGCGTTTATTATTTGTGGCGTTTGATTGAAAGTGACCAAACAAAGTATTGGTATATAACAGGCTTGTTTTTTGGCTTGGCTCTTCTGTCAAAATATACTGCCGTATTGTTTGGATTAAGCCTTTTTATGTACATAATTGCAGATAGAAAATGGTACTGGTTTAAAAATAAACATTTCTATCTTATGTTTATTATCTCTTTCATTATGTTTTTGCCTGT
>JAITAQ010000018.1 GCA_031283985.1 Endomicrobium sp.
GGACGAGATAAACACTGAAAGCATATAAGTGTGAAACTCACCTCAAGATAAGGTTTCCCTGAAGGGCACTTGTAGACTACAAGTTTGATAGGTTGGAAGTGGAAGTGCAGTAATGCATGCAGCTAACCAATACTAATTGCCCGTTCGGCTTGGCCACATTTTCTAATCTTTTAGATTTGTGTTTGTACGCAGATTTACCAAAAACTATTAAGTTTTTAATATTGTTCTTTAAATTAAAATTATTTCCGGTGGCTATTCCGATGGTGTTACACCCGATCTCATTCCGAACTCGGAAGTTAAGCCCACCAGGGCCGATGGTACTTGGACCGCAGGGTCCTGGGAGAGTAGGTCGCTGCCGGATTCAATCTTACTCTCCGCAGATTTAAATATCTACGGGAGAAATTATTTAGAAATTTATAGTCAAAGACAGTAAGATGTCAAAGAGATATTAAAAAAGGACAGTAGTCCTTTTCTTACAGAGACGAAGAATTTAGATTATTTAAAACTTCTCTCATGAGAGGTTTTTTTATTTATATTGGTAGCATATTAGAAGTTAGGGGAGTATAAAATGCCAAATTTAAGAAATCAGGAAGTTGTAAAAAATTTAGCTGAAAAATTTAAAAATATGAAAGGCATGATATTGACAGAATATCGTGGTCTTACAGTTGAAGAAATTTCTGAGCTTCGTTCAAAGCTGCGTTCTTTTAACAGCGAATATGCTGTAGTCAAAAATACTTTAAGCGAGATAGCTCTTAAAGAAGCGGGTATTGAAGCAGGGAATAATTTCTTAGGACCTACTGCTCTTGTTATTGAGAATGGAGATATTCTTTCTCCAGCAAAAGCAGTTATGGATTTTGCAAAGACGCATGAAAATTTGAAGGTAAGGGCAGGTTATTTAGAAGGAAAATTTGTAGATGCAGCAGTTGTTGAACAATTATCTAAACTTCCATCAAAAGAAGTTCTTATTGCAAAAATGCTTGTCAGCATAAATGCTCCTATAAGTGGATTTGTAAATGTCCTTGTGGCAAATATAAGAGAATTAGTAACAGTATTAGATGCAATCTCAAAGAAGCAAGCAGCATAAGATTTGCCTTTTTAAGTTTTTGCGTTGAAAAATTTTAATCATTTGCCATTAGCTTAACAAAAGTTCAAAATATTTTATATTAAAGCTAGGTGATGAATCATATACTTTAAATTTGAAAAAGAAGTCAATAATGGAGGATAGTAAAATGTCAGAGTTTACAAAAGATCAGTTGATTGAGGGAATTTCATCATTATCAGTTATCGAACTTTCAGAGCTTGTAAAAGCATTGTCAGAAAAATTTGGTGTATCAGCAGCAGTGCCTGTAGCAGTTGCAGCAGCTCCGGCAGTGAGCGCAGCATTAGGTGGTGTGCCGGCAGAAGAAAAGACTGAATTCAATGTTGTTCTTGCAAATGTAGGCACAAGCAAAATCAATGTTATTAAAGGTGTAAGAGAAGTTACAGGACTTGGTCTTAAAGAAGCTAAAGACTTAGTAGATGGTGCTCCTAAGACTGTAAAGGAAAACGTTGCAAAAGCAGAAGCTGAAGAAATAAAGAAAAAGCTTACTGAGGCTGGCGCAACTGTTGAACTTAAGTAATTCCGTTAAAAACATCATTGCCAATAGAGTAGTTGACAAATAATATTTATTAAGTATAATAAATGTTTATTTCTCTTTTGTATATAAAATAAATAACGGGTTGAAAATAATGAATAAAGTTAACTTTGGGAAAATTGTATCCCCGATAGACTCGCCACTTCTTTTGAAAATGCAGAAGGATTCGTTTGCTGAATTTTTGCAGAAAAACGTTGCCCCTGAAAAAAGGAAATTTCAAGGTCTGGAAGGAGCTTTTAGAGATATATTTCCTTTAACAAATTCTGATGAGAGTTTGGTTTTAGAGTATGTTTATTATTCTTTTGGCGAACCTAAGTATTCCGTTGAGGAATCTATAGTAAGAGACGCTACTTATGCACTTCCTTTAAAAATTAAATTGAGACTTATGCACAAAAAAGAAGCTGGTAAAGAAAAAGAACTTTCTGAACAGGAAGTTTATTTTGGTGATATACCCTTGATGACAGATACTGCTACATTTATTATAAATGGAGCAGAACGTGTTGTTGTCAGCCAGATTCACCGTTCTCCCGGAGTAATTTTTGAGGAAGACGAGGAAAAAAGAGTTTCTGTTTTAGGCAAACCTTTGTACTTTGCAAGAATGATCCCTTACAGAGGAGCATGGGTTGAATTTGAATTTGATCAGAGCGGCATTCTATATGTAAGGATTGACCGTAAGAGAAAAATATATGTTACTACGTTATTGCGTGCTTTGGGTTTTGAATCCGATGAAGAAATTTTAAATCTTTTCAAAGATGTCAAAGAATTGTCTTTAGACGCAGCTTTAACTTCTTTAACTCCAGAATATTTGGCTGAAGATTTATACGACAATGCAACAGGTGAAATTATTGCAGATTCTGGAAAAGAGTTAAAAGAAGAGTTAATAAAAAAACTTCAAATAAAAGGTTTCGCTACAGTCCATGTCCTGAAAGATATTTCAATTCTTTTAACTTTGAAAAAAGATGTAATAAAGACTCAGAAAGAAGCAATCAACTATATATATAAAGCTTTGAAAACCCAAGAATTTATTATGCAGGAAAGAGCGCAAGAATTTTTGGAAGAACTTCTTTTTAAATCTGTCAGACGGTATGATTTAACTACTGTCGGGAGATACAAGATTTTAAAAAAATTATCTCCTGTATTTAAATTCTATGAGAAGAATTTTAAGTTTACAATCCCTTCTGAAAGCAAAAGAACTCTTACAAGAGAAGATATTGTTGTTACGCTTAAATATTTCTTAATGTTGTACAACGGTGACACTGAATTTTCGGAAGGTGGCAAAACTGTAAAGATAGGTTTGGATGATATAGATCATTTGGGAAATAGACGTGTAAGATCTGTTGGAGAGTTATTAGAAAACCAGATTAGAATTGGGCTTGTTCAAATGGCAAGAATTGTAAAAGAGCATATGAACAACCAAGATAAAGCTAATGTTACTCCGAGATCTCTCATAAACATAACGCAATTTGTAGTTCAGATAAAAAAATTTTTTGGAACTTCACAACTTTCTCAGTTTATGGATCAAATCAACCCTTTGGCTGAACTTACCAATAAAAGAAGATTGTCTGCTTTGGGACCCGGAGGATTGAACAGAAAGAGAGCGGGATTTGAAGTCAGAGATGTTCATCATACACACTATGGAAGAATTTGTCCTATTGAAACGCCAGAAGGACCAAATATCGGTTTGATAACATCTTTAGCAACCTTTGCAAGAGTAAATCCTTATGGGCTGATAGAAGCTCCGTACAGAAAAGTTGAAAACGGCAAAGTTACGAATAAAATTGAATATTTGACTGCGGACAAAGAGGACGAATTTTTTGTGGCGCAGGCAAATACTCCTCTGGATAGCAAGGGAAATATTACAGTGGATTCAGTACAAGGTCGCAAATGGGATGATTTTTTGTTCCAAACTTCCGCAAAAGTTGATTATATGGATGTTTCTCCTATGCAGGTTATATCTGTCTCTGCGGCATTGATTCCATTTTTAGAACACGACGATGCAAACCGCGCTTTGATGGGCTGTAACATGCAACGTCAGGGAGTGCCTTTATTAGTAGCAGAGACTCCGTTAGTTTCAACCGGCATTGAAGAGAAAGTCGCAAGAGATTCAGGTGTAGTAGTAGTTGCTAAATCAAACGGAGAAGTAGTTTCTGTTTCTTCTAATGAAATAATGGTTTATGCAAAGAGTGGCGAAATAGAAGTTTATAATTTAAGAAAATACGCTCGCTCCAACCAAGATACATGTATTAACCAAATTCCTTTGGTTGTCTTAGGCGATACAGTTAAAAAAGGTCAGATAATAGCCGACGGTCCCGCTACAAGAGAAGGACAGCTTGCTTTGGGACAAAATCTTTTAGTCGCTTACATGATTTGGGACGGATACAATTTTGAAGACGCTATGTTGTTGTCTGAAAAGTTAATACAGGATGATAAATTTACTTCAGTTCATATTAGAGAATTCCAGATTGAAGCAAGAGAAAAAAAGGGACGTCCTGAAGAAATAACAAAAGATATTCCAAATGTAGGCTCTGAAGATTTATTAAACCTTGATGAAGATGGTGTAATTAAAGTCGGATCTTATGTTCAAAGAGGCGATATTCTTGTAGGTAAGGTTGCTCCTAAAGGAGAGCAGCAGATGACACCTGAAGAAAGGCTTCTTAGAGTGTTATTCGGCAAGAAAGCCGAAGACGTGCAAGACGCATCACTTAGAGTTCCGCCGGGAATATCTGGTAAAGTTATAGCGGTAAGAACTTTCGTAAGGCTTGAAAAACTTACGGAAAAAGAAAAGAGCAACAAGTTAGAAGAAATGCGAGAAGTTTATGAAGCTGCAAAAGCTAAACTCCGTAAGGATAAGAAAGAGCAATTGGCAAGTGTCAAAAAGTCTGATATATCTAAAATAGAATTACTATACGCTTCAAAAGAAGACATATTAAAAAATAATTATGAATCCGATAAAGAAAGATTCAAGAAAGGCGATGAGTTGCCTGTTTCAGTAAACAAGACTGTAAAAGTTTATATTGCAGTAAAGCTTAAAGTCCAAGTTGGAGACAAGCTAGCGGGAAGACATGGGAATAAAGGTATTGTTGCAAGAATTCTTCCTGTAGAAGATATGCCAAGACTACCTGATGGAACTCCTGTTGACTGCGTGTTGTCACCGTTGGCGATTCCTTCTCGTATGAATGTTGGACAGCTTCTTGAAATTATGTTGGGCTGGGCTGGGAAAGAGTTGGGACTTCAGATGGTAACGCCTGTATTTGACAGCGCCTCTGAAGAGCAGATAAAAGAATACGTTGAAAAAGCAAAAAGAAAAATATTAGACGAAAAGAAGAAATCGTTAGTTGAGCATGGACTTAAAGGTAGAGAATTGGAAGCTTCTCTAAATAAATTTGCGCATGAAAGTTTGCCTACAGACGATTGCAGAGTTACGTTGTACGACGGAAGAACTGGTGAGCCGTTTATGGAAAAAATCACAGTCGGTGTTATGTATGTTATGAAGCTTAACCATCTTATAGAAGACAAGATGCACGCAAGATCAACTGGTCCATATTCTCTTATCACCCGACAGCCGTTGGGCGGTAAAGCTCAGTTTGGAGGACAGAGATTTGGAGAAATGGAAGTGTGGGCTATTGAAGGTTACGGAGCGGCTCATATACTGCAAGAATTCTTGACGGTAAAATCAGATGATGTTGACGGAAGAGTAAAGATGTACGACTCTATCGTCAGAGGCGAGTCGATATCTGAGCCCGGCGTTCCTGAATCGTTTAAGGTTTTGGTAAACGAGCTTAAAGCTTTGAGCTTAAACGTTGAACTTCTAAATGACGAGCAAGGTACCCTAGAAAAAGCGAAAGGTGTTAAAAAAAATAATGACTAAAACAAACTTTCAAAACCAAAAGCAAAAATTAGATAGTCTTAATTTTGCAAAATTTACTGCTGTAAAAGTGACTATTGCAAGCCCCGAACAAATAAGGGCTTGGTCTTTTGGAGAAGTAAAAAAGCCAGAAACAATAAATTACAGAACGTTTAAGCCTGAGAGAGACGGATTGTTCTGCGATAGGATTTTCGGTCCTACAAAGGATTGGGAATGTCATTGTGGAAAATATAAATATATAAAGCACAAAGGTACAGTGTGCGATAGGTGCGGTGTGGAAGTAACTGAATCTAAAGTAAGAAGAGAAAGATTTGGACATATAGATCTTGCTGTTCCTGTAGCTCATTTGTGGTTTTTAAGAAAGTCTCCATCAAGAATTGGAATTCTTTTGAATATGAAAATTTCCGATCTTGAAAAGGTTATTTATTATACAAAGTATGTTGTGACGGATAATTTAAAAGATCGAGCAGGCATTTCTTCTACTGTTGAAAAAGGCATGCTCTTAAAAGAAGAAGAGTTTGACTTGTTCAAATATGGATTCAATAACCCTATAGTTAGGGAAGAATTCAAAGGTATTTGTGACGGTATAGTTGCAGAAGAAGTTTCTCTTGATTCCGATCCTGCAAAGGCTGTAAAACAGCTTAAATTATTGGTAAAGTCTCAGTCTGATTTGGCGGGAATATCTTCTGATGAAGCGGCAAAAAGAGTTCTTGCCAATATTAAAAAAGGCGATACGTATTACAAAGTATATTTTAAGCCTCACACAGTCTATTTCTACGGCGATTTAGATTCTTCAAGTCGCAGCGAAGTAAAGAGGATTCTTTCTGAGAAATTTGAGAAGGGTGGTACTGTTTCTATAACTGAACCTGACAAAAAGATTAAATTAGAATTTTTTGACATAGAAAAAGATAAAGTTTTCATCGCTTTAAGAAAAGATCCTGTCTCTCTTAAAAAATACGAAAGACATCTTAGAATTGAAATTTCTAAAAATGAAATTCCTTTTATGAAGCACTTTTCAAAGCCTGATTGCGTAGTATTGCTTGAAGAAAGTGATATAAAGAATTTTCGTGAAGGTTTTGGTGACAACTTAAAAGTTGATATAGGAACTTCTGCAATAAGAAAGCTTCTTTCAGAAATAAATTTGAAAGAAGAGGTGAAAGAAATATACGCTGAGATTAAAAAGACAAAATCAGATGCAGAAAGAGCAAGACTTATTAGAAAACTTAGAGTTGTTGAAGGGTTTTTAAATTCGGGGACAAGACCTGAATGGATGATTCTTAC
>JAITAQ010000050.1 GCA_031283985.1 Endomicrobium sp.
CAATTCCTTACAAAAAGAAATATCTTGAAGGATTTGCATATCCATAATTTCGTTATGAACAACTCTGTGAAGCCCAACAGTTTTACCTATAGGTTTATAATTGTGGTCACAATGTAATATAACGCTATTACGCATTAACAATGCTGATAAACATTCACCTGAGAAACTAACGCCTCTTGCTGCTACAATTACAGCAAGAATGTCATCAAGAGGTACTCGTCTTTGAGGACTATTTTTACTGTTGCATACGAGACAACCTCTGTCAACAAAAAGCCTACTTGCGTGATTAAGAATATGTATTATATGGTAGCTCATCATATTGCAGGGATTAATCCACTTGTTTATATGACTCCATACCGCATTCATTCAAAAATATATTTATGTTTTTGGTTTTAATCTCTTTTGGATTATTTATATCCTCAATTTCACATATTCCATTTTTTGTTCGAATTGTTTTCAATTTGTAAACTCCAGCTTTTATATTTTCATAATCTCTTTTTAGCTCAACTAGATCTCCTGATTTAAAGAATTTTACATCGTCATATTTATCTTCATATTCTTTACGTTTTTTATACACAGATTCAAAGACATAAATTGGAACTACTTCCCATTTTTCATTATCTTTATATTTATAAAGAATTTGACCATTATGACCTTCTTTACCTTTTATCCATTGTCCTTTTACTGCTCCTTTCTGACCATACTCTCCTATTATTTCTTTTATTGTTCCGTTAGGATTAAAAACGTCTGATTTTTTAAAAGCCTTGTTGGGATCAGGCTGGGAATCAATTATTGAAATCTTTTTTATTTTATAATCGGCTATTGAAATCTTTTTTATTTTTTTATAATCGGCAGTATATTTTTTCAAAAAATCTTCCCATTTTTCTTGTGTCAAATTATTTTCCTTAAGTTTTTTTTCAAAATCTTCTTTTATTCGTAAATCAAAAATTTTCTTGACATTTTTCTTCGCGCATTTGTCGTTTTTCTTTTTTCCATCTAAAAGTTTAAAGTTATCTATAGATGAATCAAAACGCGATACAAAATAATAACGTTTTTCTTTTTTTTCTCCTATTTTGTCTATTCTATACCTTAAAGCATAAGTAGTTTCTCTTAATTTAGGACTGACTTGTTTTATAGGGTTTGGAATAACATTTTTTAATTGTTCTTGGACATATTTTTTATCAAAATATTCAGGTTTTTTAATAATCTCTCTTTTATCTGTTTCTATTTCAGGCAACACGCTTAAAACAAGAGCATCTAATGCATGATGCTTTTTATTTTTTCTGTTTTTCTCACCTAACCCATTCTTTTTTGCATTGTCAAAATCTTCTTTTGTTTGGTATAAAGCTTCATTTAAATCCAGCTTACTTCTGATATTGGCTGTTTCGCCGCCAGTAAAAAACTGTATTTTTCGCTTGTCATCTTTTGTGTTTATGCCAAAGCCAAAGTACAAACTCGCTATTCTTTGAGCCAGTTTTTCCAAATAAAAAGTTGCTTGCAAGTCAGTTTTTTTCTTTTCAAGTTCATCAGCAGCTTTATCTGAAGTTAACAACTCTATCTTTTTAGCATTTACAGTTTTTCCAAATTCGAAAACATTTTTCTTATACGTTTCCCAATCATCTTTAAGGCGCTTTTTGTGAAACCATTCATATGGCGTCAAATTACCTTTATCTTTGTTTAATTCTAGCTTTGTCAAAATAAAATTAACATAAGAGTCAGAGCCACCACATGCTTTTGGGATGATATGGTCAATCTCATAAGATTCTATCTTTGAAAAACACATACTTCTATTGTCTTTCGTATCGTAGATATCATAACCTTTTTGGTCATCAAAGAGCCTTGCTTTTAGAATATTTTTTGCAGAAGTTGGTATGTCTGCATTTTTTAGTTCTTCTATAACATTATCTCTGCTCTTTTTGTTTTCTTTCTGATTTTTTGTATATTCTTTTTTCTTTGCTTCTCCAATAAATTCTTCTCTTCCTATTTCAAATATAATCCTATCTGGAACACCATAATTCTCCTTTAATTTTTCTAAAAGATGAAATAGCATTTCTAGTCTGTGCCGTACTATTCTGTTATTTATTCCAGAAATTATTTTATTGATTTTGTCTTTGGCTTTATCGTGAGACAAATTTTTATCATTTTCTCTAGTATCTTGTATGCTTATGGAATTCCAATCGTTAGGCATATTCTTTAAAAATTTGTAGTCTTCTTTTATCAAACCTTTATTGACATCTGTATTCTTATTACAAGCAACAAGTTCTTCATCATCATAGTAATGTTGCGGATTTTTTCCTGATAGAATTAAACTGCGTAATACATTTAATGCAGGTTTGCAAAAACTACTTCTACCAACATCTTTTGGTTTTGATATTTCTTGCTGACCTGGGTTTACGTCACCGCCTAAATTTTTTACATAATTTTTCCAGAATGTTTTTGTGAAAGGATTATCATTTCTATTTACTTTTACCTTTGCTTTTTCGGATTCAATATATTTTGTATAAACATCAAAAATATACTTTATTTCTTCTGGCTTTAACTGCATAGTTGTTATATTGTTTTTGGAATATCTCATGTTTTTTAAAGCAAGTAAAAAAGATACTTCTTTGTTTATTGGCTTATTTGCTTTACAAACATTTAAACGAGGAATTAAGCGGCATTTAGAAATTATTCTATTATCAAACCTTGGAATTTTTTGTCCCAATAATCCCTGCCAATCCCATGCAGTCCCTCTATATTTATCATATTTGTTGTCATTGAAAGAAGCATAAGCTTTCTCGGCTGGACCGTGAATGATAAAGTTTTCTTTCCCTTTCAACTTTGGAAAAAGTTTGGCTGCTTTTACAAGAAGCTCTCTCAGTTCTTTTTCAACAAGTTCTCTGGAAGGAAAAAGTTTTTTTTGCTTATTTTCTTTGTTTCTTGAAGGATTTGGGTTTTTAGATAAACGTTTGCTAAAATCTTTTGGCATTTTAGGATCCCAAATTCCTTGCTCATATGCCTCATAATAACAAGGATAATGGAACTTTTCATTGCTGAAAAGTTGTTTTAGTGTATCCCTATATTCACTTATTGCCACATTATTGTCTTTTTCATCTGCACGCTTTTTCTTTAAAAATTCAGGATCGTAACCTCTACGTTGCATAGCAGAACGGATTGCCTTATACACTTGCCAACCTTCCAGTTTAACATCTTGTAAAAGAGCAATTCTCAATAAATGAGAAGAGTAAATTGTGTGATCCGTAGAATTTTCTGGTAGAAATTCTATCAACATTCTTCTGTCAGAATTTAAATCTGGGTTTTTCTTTGTCGGTTGAGCAGTTGATAACACTTCAATTCCTGCGGCTTTTGCCTGCTTATCCCACCACTTTTCTCTTTCTTTGTGAGCAACTCTTGTACGAATTTGTCTTATACGAAGTGCTGCTTCTTTAACTGACGCGAATTCATTATCAATGAGCAGAGAATCTAAACGAAGAACATCTTTATCTCTTCTCACACATACACCTATACTCCCAGAACCCAGATCAAAAGAATATACCAACATACATAGCCTCCTTTAGGAGTGAAAGTTATATACTTTAGTTTTATATTAAACAAAAATAAATTTATTTAAGAATTAACATATAACATAAAAAATCATTATACCATAATTATTTTTTTTGATAAAATAGGAATATCAAAGAATGTTTACAATTTTAAAAATTATATTAAGTAAAGAAAAGTTTAAATGATAAAAGAAATAATACTTGCAACAGGCAATGGGCATAAAGTTGAAGAGATGAAAGAAATTCTAAAGAATTTAAGTATTAAAGTTACTCCTATGATTTCTTTTTCACAATATCCAAGCACAAAAGAAGATGGCAAAACTCTTGAGGAAAATGCTATAAAGAAAGCCAGTGAAGCTAGTAGATTCTTTGGCAAATGGACTTTAGCCGACGACTCCGGGCTGCAAGTTGATTATTTAGACGGAGCGCCTGGCGTTTATTCTGCTAGATATGCTGGAGAGAAATGTCTTTATGAGGATAATAACAATAAGCTGCTTAAGGTTTTAGTCGGTGTGCCTCCTGAAAAAAGGACTGCAAAATTTAGGACAGTAATAGCGATTTCAAGCCCTGATGGAAAAATCAATTTGGTAGAAGGTAAAATTTTTGGTATAATAACTCTGCAATCTGTGGGGAGCAATGGTTTTGGTTATGATCCAGTGTTTTATGTTCCTGAGTATGGTAAGACTTTTGCAGAGTTAAGTGCAGACATAAAAAATTCTATTAGCCACAGAGCGATAGCTTTACAGAAAGCTAAAGAAATTATAAAGAGTTTATAAGCAGTTAACGGGGAGTAGCGTAATTGGCTATCGCGCCTGCTTTGGGAGCAGGAGGCTGTGGGTTCAAGTCCCGCCTCCCCGATATTTGTTATAATCTTTCTACGTAAAAATCTTTACTTATTTTGGATTTTGGAATTTTTGTGAGTAAAAAAATAAGCAATTCTATCAAAAAAGCAGGCAATATAATAATTATTTCTGCTCCTTCTGGAGCTGGCAAAAGCAGCATATGCGAAGCTGTTTTTGCTGAAAGCAAAAAAAATATAAGCTATTCAATATCTTATACCACAAGATCCCCAAGAAAAGGCGAAGAAAATGGCAAAAATTATTATTTCATAAGTGAGAATAAATTTAAGCAAATGATTGAAAAAAAGAGGTTTGCCGAATGGGCTAAAGTACACGGCAATTATTACGGCACTTCAAAAAAGCTCATTAATAAGGCTTTGAACGATGGCAAAAATATAATTTTAGCGATAGACGTTCAGGGTGGCGTAAGCCTCAAAAAACAGTATCCAAACAATTCTTGTATGATTTTTATAATGACGACGGATCTTAAGACTCTAAAAAAAAGATTAACAGCAAGAAATAAAGACTGTAAAGGGACAATATCTATGCGTATGCGTAATGCTAAAAAAGAGCTTAAATATCTTCCAAAGTATGAGTATTTGGTTATAAATAGAAAATTAGATGAAGCTGTACATGCAGTAAAAACAATAATAAAATCGTTGGAATATAAAATAGAAAAAGATAGAATATATTTCGCTTAAACAAGTTGTACTCTTGGAGGAGTAATGATATTAACGGAAAGTCAATTAGAAGCAGCAATATCTTCATCTAAATTGGGTAGGTATGATATAGTAAAACATGCCATAGAATGGATCCATTTAAATACCCAAAACGAAGAGTTTAGAAAATTGGATCAAGCTGGGATTATAAACAAAGCTCTAAGCGACATTGTTACAGGCGTAGCTACTCCAGAAAAAATAGAAGAGCTTCGCCAAAAAAATAAAAAAGTCAAAACCTGCTTTAAGTGAGCAAAAAGGGTGCTAGAGATTTTTAAGGTAAAAAATGTTCTTGAAAAATAAGAATGTTGTTATAGGCGTTTGTGGAAGTATTGCAGCGTATAGAAGCTGCGATATTATAAGAGGGCTTGTAAAGCTTGGTGCAAACGTAGAGTGTATCCTCACAAATGGAGGTGTGAAGTTTATAACTTCGCTTACGCTGCAGACACTTTCAAAAAATAAAGTTTACTCTAAAATGTTTGATATTCCTGATAGTTGGGAAATAAATCATGTATCTTTGGCAAAAAAAGCCGACGTTATAGTTGTTGCTCCAGCTACCGCTGATATTATTGCAAGGTTTGCTTGCGGAAGAGCTGATGATTTGCTTACGTGTACAGTCCTCGCTTCTAAAGCAAAAATTTTGATATGTCCTGCGATGAATTCCAGTATGTTAAACCACAAAGCCACGCAAAACAATATTGAGATTTTGAAAAGTTACGGTTATAAGCTTGTTATACCTGAAAAAGGCGAGCTTGCGTGTGGCGATTGTGGTGACGGTAGGCTTGCTTCTGTAGAGGCAATACTTTCTGCAGTTGAAGGACTGTTCTCATAATGTCTAAAAAACTTACGTTTTTAATTCTATCAGGTCCAACCAAAGAATATATAGACCCTGTCAGATATATAAGCAATGAATCATCTGGGAAAATGGGATTAGCTTTAGCTTGCTATGCCGTAAAAAATGGGCATAAAGTTATTTTTATTTCAGGAGAAGTTAAAGAATATCCTAAAAGAGTAGAGCTTGTAAAAGTCACAACTGCCCTTGATATGTTTAAAGCGTCTAAATTCAAATTACAGACAGCCGATATTATTATAAGCGTGGCTGCAGTTGCCGATTATAGACCTGCTAAATTTCAAAAACATAAAATAAAAAAATCTGATAATTCAATGTTACTAGAACTTAAAAAGAATCCCGATATTGTAAAGTATTGCGGGAAAAATAAATCTAATCAAGTTGTTGCTGGGTTTGCTTTTGAAACACAAAACCTTCTTGCCAACGCCAAACTTAAATTGAGAAGCAAAAAACTAGATTTAATTGTTGCTAACGGGAGAGATTCTTTTGGCTATGATAAGACTACTGCTCATTTAGTGAGTTCTAATGGTGTTATAAAAATAGAAAATAGAAGCAAGAAATTTATAGCGGGAAAAATTATAGATGAAACAGTCAGAATACTTGAAAATATTAAGTCTTTCAAAAATAACGCTTGAGGAATATTTAAATTGGGGAGAAACTGAAATTGCTAAAATGCCTATTTATAAGATAATTTCAACAGAAGAATCTGTAAAAACACTTCCCTCAAAAAAACAATCTGAAAGTGTCTTGAGACCTAAAGAAAAGATTGAAACTTTAAAAAGGACAATAGATTCTTGTAAGGAATGCTCTTTGGGAAACAATAGATTAAATGCCGTTATCGGCATAGGTTCTCCAACAGCAGACTTAATGTTTGTCGGTGAAGGTCCAGGTTTTGACGAAGATCACAAAGGTGAACCTTTTGTTGGTAAGGCGGGACATCTTTTGACAAAAATTATTGAAGCGATGGGCTATACAAGAGAAAATGTTTACATAGCAAATATTGTTAAATGTCACCCTATGATAGACCCTACAAACCCTGAGAAGAGATCTAACGACAGACCTCCTACTCCGCTTGAGATGGAAACTTGCAAACATTATTTAGATGAGCAAATAGAGATTATCAAACCTAAAAT
>JAITAQ010000079.1 GCA_031283985.1 Endomicrobium sp.
AAATTCGTCGCGAGAGTTAACCTTACGTAAAAATTTTGTGCTTAAATGCGGCTTTACGTGGCTTTAAACATGACTTCATCAATTTGATAACTTGTTAAAGACACATCAAATGGCTTCTCTAGGGGAAAAAAGATGCACAACTCTCAGACGCTGTTTTGATGCAATTCTCGTCTTTTTTCTTTCTTTGCGAGTTGTGTCTCTCTAGTCATCCCAGCAGCTGCTGGGAGCAAGCTCCCGACATTCTACTAAATCAAACTTAAAAGGGCAAGCATAACTAAAAATTCAACTTTTAAGATTAAATATGTACATATAGTATCTCTTGTTATTATTCCATGTTGATTACCTCACATTAACAAATCTTCTAATAAGACACTTCAGAGGCAACCTTTCTTTGATAAATTGGCAAGTTACCATATACTTTTTGCTTTATGCGCCAGTTGACAAAAAGTATTAAATAATATACATGTGACAGTAACTTTCTATGCAAGGGTAATAAGCAAAAATCCAAAAGAAGTAAAAGCATATAAAAAATACGTTATTGAACAATAAACAATATAATAGGATGAGAAGAAACAAAGAAGCTGAAAGATTAATAAAAGAGAAAGAAATATGGAATAAAGACAATAGATTGACCAAAGAAAAGCAGGTTTCAAGTTGGACAAATAACCATAAAAGTTCTTGAGAAAATCTACAAGAATTTTTATTTTTAATAAAGAGATATTAGCTTAGGAAAGTTTAAACCAAATCAGATATGGCTAAAAGGATACTAGCTGCGATTTTAGGAATAACGCTATAAAATTAAAATATATGAACAATAAATTTGCAAAATTAATTTTGAAGAAGGAGTTATAATAATAAATAATAGGAGGATAGCTATGTATATTGATTTTATATCCGATTGGACTACGTATTTATTTATGTTGTTGTTTATATTTTTCTTTGCGTATATTATTATAATAGCAAGAAAAAGCAGTAGGAGTGTTAGGGAAAATAAAAAATAATTTTACTATGAATTAGGGGGTGGGATTGATGGCTGGTAAGTTTTCCTTTGACATAGTTTCCGAAGTAAATATAATGGAAGTTGAAAATGCCGTTAATCAAGCTCAGAAGGAGCTTGCGAATAGGTTTGATTTTAAGGGAAGCAAATCTTCAATGGAACTTAACAAAAATGATAAAAAAATAACTCTTGTTGCAGATGATGATTTTAAAATGAAAGCGTTGAAAGACATCTTAGAAGGTCGTTTTGCAAAGAGAGGAGTTTCAATAAAATCTCTTGATTATAAATCTCAAGAGAAAGCTTTTGAAGGATACATAAGACAAGCTGCAGAAATTATTTCGGGATTGCCCACAGAGAGAGCTAAAGAGCTTGTAAGGCTTATAAAAGAATCAAAAATAAAAGTTCAGACACAGATAGATGGCTCAAAAGTAAAAGTTATTTCTCATAAAAAAGATGATTTGCAAGAAATTATAGCATATCTAAAAAAGACGTCCTTTTCATTGCCTCTTCAGTTTACCAACTACAGATAAGGAGGTAAAATGCCAACTGAGAGATGAAGAATACTGATTATTGCTGATAAAGATTGTAAAAGATAAATGACCTGAATCTGAGGTTATAATAATTACCGGGCATGACACTGTTTGGGATGTTATTAATGCAATTAGAAGTGGAGCATACGATTTTGTCCAAAAGCCTTTTAGTAGTGACGGACTTGCCGCTTTCGTTGAAAAAGTTAAAGTCGTCGAACTTGAACAGTCGATTATTGAGTTGGAAAGTGCAAAGAAGGAAATTCAGGCTTTAAAAGAAGATACGGGTTCAATGCCTTTAAAAAATAAAATTATAACCGTAATATGCGAGAAAATTGTGTTTCCTGGAAGGTCTCTTTGTAGATGCGATGATGGAATTGCTTTGTTTACTGAAGGACTTCTTCCAGAAGATCACGCAGATGTATTGGTGATAAGAGAAAAAAAGTCGTTCAGGGAAGGATTAGTAAAACAAATTACTTTTAAGTCTTCTAAAAGAACCTCTCCTTTATGTCCGTCTTTTGGACTATGTGGTGGTTGTTCATTTCAAAATACTTCATATACAAATCAAATCAAATACAAACAAGAATATGTTTCAGAACTTTTAGGTTTTACAGGCATTAAAATTTCTAAAATTTTAATAAGTCCAAATACATGGTTTTACAGAAATAAAATGGATTTTAGTTTTTTTTCCTCATCAGACGTTTTAGTTGAAGATAATTTTAAAACAGGTTTAGGGCTTCACTGTAGAGGAAGGTTCAATAAATATATATCTGTTCCTCCGTGTTTCATAGCAGATAAAGATTTTTTACGTGTGACAGAAATAGTAAAAAAGTTCGCCAATAAAAACAATATTCCAGCTTATAATAATAAAACTCATGAAGGTTTTTTTAGGCATTTGGTTTTACGTAAAGCTGGAAACAATAATCAATTACTTATAAATATAGTTACAAATAATGCTGATCAATGGCAGTTGTTTTTAGAGACTCTTGCAAAAGAACTGGCAGACTTCACAGACAGTATTTATTGGACGATAAATAGCAGAAAGTCCGATGCTGTAGTATCGGATAAGACTACTCTTATATATGGGAAACAGTACATTACAGAGAAACTTAGCGTCGGCAGAAAAGATTATTTTTTCAATATCTCACCACTGTCATTTTTCCAGACAAATTCAAAAGGTACAGAAGTTTTGTATAACGAGGTTTTAAGATTGCTAAACCCTTCTAAAGAAGACGTTTTACTTGATTTGTACTGTGGTACTGGCACAATTGGGATTTCTATGGCTCATAATGTAAAAAAAGTTGTTGGAATAGAGCAGTCTGAGAAGTCTATTGAAAATGCTAAAGAAAATGCTGTAGTAAATAATGTCTTTAACGCTGAATTCTATGCGATGACTGCAGAACAATGGATTAATCAAAACAGTTCAATATTTGATGTTATAGTTGTAGACCCGCCCAGAAGTGGACTTACTAAAAATGTTGTAAATTTTCTAGTGAACTCAACCGCTAAGAAAATAGTTTACGTTTCTTGCAATCCTTCTACTCTTGCAAGAGATTTACAAATTGTAATTAGAGAAAATATATATAATGTTAAGAAAATTATTCCGATTGATATGTTTCCGCAGACACATCATGTTGAGGTTGTTGTTTTATTGGAGCTTAAGTAATAAAAATGAATCTGATGAAAAAATGTTTGTGAATATGCAATATAAAGATAAAGTTCTTTAACATGTACAGCAATTTTTTGAAGCTTTTTCAAAAAATAGTTCAATAATACTTATTTAAAATACTTAAAAAGCTTCATTTGAAATACTTGACAGTTT
>JAITAQ010000084.1 GCA_031283985.1 Endomicrobium sp.
GTAAGCGAAAAGATGAAAGTATTTACAGGCAAGGCAAGAGTATTTAATTCCGAAGATGACACAATGAAAGCGATACTTGATAGAAAGATTGTTCCCGGTGATGTTGTTATTATAAGATATGAGGGTCCTGCTGGTGGACCTGGTATGAGAGAGATGCTAAGCCCTACAAGCGCTTTGCAGGGAATGGGATTGGCTGATTCCGTAGCTCTTCTTACTGACGGACGTTTTTCCGGAGGAACTAGAGGTCCATGTATAGGGCATATTTCTCCTGAAGCTGCCTCAGGTGGAGCAATAGCGGTTATTAATGAGGGTGATATTATAGAAATAAATATACCAGAAAGAACGTTGAATGTTGAATTAAGTGACGATGAAATAACAGCAAGACTTGCAAAAGTGGTTAAACCTGAGCCGAAGATAAAAACAGGTTACATGTCTAGATATGCAAAATTAGTGCAGTCGGCAGATACAGGAGCAATTTTAAAATAATAAAAAAACTGATTTTTATTTGGAGGTTATCCTGAAATTGGGAAGATTACTACAGCTAAAATGCTTATAGATAAACTTGAAAAGTCTGTTATGCTTGACGGATATTGGTGTTAGTAGCAAGGTAAACATTGGGATTGTAGCCAGAATAATAAAGATACAGTTGTTGATAATATCATCTATGTTATTAATAATTTTTAAAGAATGGTAGTTTTGCTCATGTTGTTTTTAGTTGGGTTTTGCATCTTCAAGAACCGCGACAAATTTAGCATCGTTAAAATTGCCGTCTAAATTAAATAAAGATGAAGTTTTAAACGCTGTGCTTAATATAATAAGGAAATAAGTATGGAAGAAAAGACCGGAGCACAGATTTTAATTGAGAGTTTGTTAAAAGAAAACGTTGAAATTGTTTTTGGACTTCCCGGCGGACAAGCTTTGCCAATATTTGACGCAATGCACGGTTCTAAACTTAATTTTATTTTGACAAGGCATGAGCAAGCTGCATCTCATATGGCAGACGGTTATGCTCGTTCCACGGGACAGACTGGAGTGTGCATAGTCACCTCGGGACCCGGTGCTACAAATATCGTTACAGGGCTTGCTAGCGCATATATGGATTCTGTTCCGATGGTTGCTATTTCAGGACAGGTAGCAACAAGCGTTATAGGGGAGGACTCTTTTCAAGAAGCTGATACTATAGGTATAACAAGACCAGTAACAAAACATAACTTTTTAGTTAAAGATGTAAAAGATTTGGCAAAAACTATAAAAGAAGCGTTTTATATTGCAACTACTGGAAGACCAGGACCTGTTTTGGTTGATATTCCTATTGACGTTCAGCGAGGAGTTTATGAATTTGTTTATCCTGATAAAGTGGAAATACGTTCTTACAAGCCTAATTACAACGGACATACTGGGCAGATAAAGAAAGCTGCAGAAGTTATAAATAAGAGTAAGCATCCGGTTTTTTATATTGGCATGGGAGTGGTTGTTTCCAATGCTGAAGCCGAAATTTTAGAGTTGTCAAAAAAAGCGGATATTCCCGTAACCAACACTTTGCTTGCAATAGGAGCATATCCTTGCGATACCAATCTTAGTTTGGGCATGCTTGGCATGCATGGAACTTATTGTGCCAATAAGTCTATGCAATTTGCAGACGTTATTATAGCTGTAGGCGCAAGATTTGATGGCAGATGCACTGGAAAAGTTTGTGATTTTGCAAGAAATGCAAAAATAATTCACGTTGATATAGACCCTACTGCAATATCAAAAATTGTTGATGTTGATATTCCTGTTGTGGGTGATGCAAAAACAGTTTTAAAAGAGATGATTGGTTTAGTTGATAAAAAAGATAGAAAAGATTGGATTAAAACAGTTGATTTATGGAAAGAAAAACATCCTTTGTCTTACGAGAGAAATGACGATAAGCTTCACCCTCAATATGTTATAGAAAAAATTTCAGAGATTACCAAAGGTGAAGCCATTATAACTACAGAAGTAGGTCAGCATCAAATGTGGTCTGCCCAATATTATAAAGCCAAGCATTCACGTTTGTTTTTAAGTTCAGGCGGACTCGGAACTATGGGGTTTGGGTATCCTGCGGCTATCGGAGCAAAACTTGGGAATCCGAATAAAGAAGTCATAGCAGTTGCCGGCGACGGCTCTTTTCAGATGAACATGCAAGAAATGGCTGTTGCGGTTTTAAATGAGGTTGATGTAAAAGTAGTCATATTGAGCAACCAGTATTTGGGCAATGTCCGACAGTGGCAAGAGATGTTTTACGGTAAGAGATACTCTCACAGTTGTCTTGCTAAACGGAAGGGATGTCCTAAATGGTGCAATACGCCAGATAGACATTCTTGTCCTGTGTACGTACCAGATTTTGTTAAATGGGCTGAAAGTTACGGCATTTTGGGTATAAGGGTTGCTAAGAAAAAAGATGTTGAACTAGCTTTAAAAAAAATGCTTAAGACGAAAGGCTCTGTGGTTATTGACATGTTGGTTGAGATAGAAGAAAATGTTTTCCCAATGGTTCCATCAGGAGCTTCCCTTGATGAAATGATAACTAGTTAGAATGAATGGGTAAGAAATATATGTCTCAAAGAAAAGATTTTGTATAATGGAGTCGTAATGCGCCATACTGTTTCGGTTTTAGTAGAGAACAAATCTGGCGTTTTGGCAAGAATTTCAGCTCTTTTTGCTGCGCGTGGTTTTAATATAGCTTCACTTTCTGTAAGCGAGACAGAAGATACTGCGGTTTCAAGAATGACCATTATCGTAAAAGGAAATGAATCAATTTTGGAACAGGTGATAAAACAATTAAATAAACTTGTTGATATTATAAAAGTCAACGACTTCAATGGTGTCGGGTACATAGAAAGAGAGCTTGCTCTTATAAAAATAAATGCTGTAAATAAGACTTTGCGCGATGAAATTATCAGGATTGCCGGTGTTTTCAGAGCTAAAATAATAGACATATCACAAGATTCAATAATAGTTGAAATAAGCGGCGATGAAAGTAAACTGAGCGCTTTTATGAAAGCTGTTTTGCCTTATGGCGTTAAGGAAACTTGCAAAACTGGAGTTTCAGTTTTATATCGTGGTAACTCTGGCAGAGGTAAATAAGAAACGAAGTTAAGGAGAAAGAGATGAGAGAAGCAAAAATGTATTATGACAATGATGCAGATTTAAGTTTGTTAAAAGGGAAAACAATAGCTATTTTAGGATATGGAAGTCAAGGACATGCACATGCACTTAACCTTAGAGACTCTGGGGTAAACATTGTTGTTGCTCAAAGAGAAGGCGGAGCTAATTATAAAAAAGCTATAGAAGATGGTTGGAACCCTTTAAATATATCAGAAGCTGTTAAACAGTCTGATTGGATTCACATTCTTTTGCCTGACGAAGTTCAGAAAAAGGCTTGGGAAGAGGATATAAAGCCCAATATTAAGAAAGGAGCAGTTCTGAGTTTTTCACATGGATTCAATATACGTTATCAACAGATAATCCCTACTGATGATCTGGATGTAATAATGGTAGCTCCTAAGGGTCCTGGTAATCTTGTAAGAAGACAATATGAAGAGGGCAAAGGCGTTCCTTGCTTGATAGCTGTTGAACAGAATACAAGCGGAAAAGCAAAGGAATTGGCTCTTGCTTACGCTAAAGGTATAGGTGGAACAAGAGGTGGAGTTCTTAAAACGACTTTTAAGGAAGAGACTGAGACGGATTTGTTTGGTGAGCAGGTAGTTCTTTGCGGTGGAGTAGTTGAGTTGATAAATTCAGGGTTTGAAACACTTGTATCTGCAGGGTATCAGCCTGAAATTGCATATTTTGAATGTTGCCACGAAATGAAGCTTATAGTTGATTTGATTTTTGAAGGAGGATTCAGCAAGATGAACTATTCAATTTCCGATACAGCTGAATATGGCGAATACGTAACTGGAAAGAGAGTGATAGCTGGTGAAACCAAAGCTGAAATGAAGAGAGTGTTATCAGATATTCAATCTGGAAAGTTTGCAAATGATTGGCTTAAAGAAAATAAAGACGGCAGATTATTTTTTAATAAAGAAAGAAAGGAAGTAAATGAAAGTCTTATAGAGAAAGTAGGTGCAAGACTTCGTTCGCGGATGACTTGGATGAAAAAGTAATGAGTTTTTTGGAATTTGAACTAGGGGAGGGGGGGGAAATCTCTTGGCAAAGAAGTTTTTAAAAGTTTTCATAGTTTTAGCCGCGATAGGTTTTGCGTTTTATTTTGCTTTTAATATGATAATGATTTCTTTAGTTCACAATAAAAAAGAGATATCAACGCCAAACATTGTTGAAAAAAATCTTTACAATGCTATTGAAGAGGTTTCCAAATATGGTTTTGGTTTAAAGATGAATGGCGAAGAAACGAATCAAAATGTTCCTGCAGGAACAATTTTAAGACAAAATCCTCCAGCGGGAATGTATGTTAGAGAAGGCAAAGTAATAAATGTTACAATAAGCCGTGGCGGAGAGATTATTTATGCTCCAAACCTAGTCGGGCAAAGCATCCGTTCTGCTGATATTTCTTTAAGAACGTCAACATTGGTTATGGGCGAGGTTACAAAGAGATATTCTGTAGTTACCGATAAAGACACTATTGTCGCTCAAGACATTGCTGCCGGAACTAAAATTGACAAAGATTCTGTAGTAAATCTTATTGTTTCCGATGGGCAGCCGCCGGAAGGAATGATTCTTATGCCTAATTTTATTAACAAAAATCTTCAAGAAGCTACTGAATGGTCGTTGCAAACGGGCATAGTTTTAAATATAACAAAAAAAGAATCCGATGAGATTGATTCCGGTATTATTATAAGACAATACCCTGAGACTGATAGAGACATAACAGATTTGAAGAGCGTAAATGTAACGGTTGCAGAAAGATCTTAAGTGGGAAAAATAAATGAAAAAAATTATTATAGCGCCGTCTATTTTGTCTGCAGATTTCTCAAATTTAGCCCGCGATGTTAAAATGTTAGAACAAATTGGTGCTGACTGGGTTCATATAGATGTTATGGATGGGCATTTTGTTCCAAATATAACAATGGGTTCTGGAGTTGTAAAATCATTAAGGAAAATTACAAAGTTGTTTTTTGACGCTCATCTCATGATTACAAATCCAGAAAAATATTGGAGAGATTTCAAAAAAGCTGGAGCTGACTTGATTGTGTTTCATCAAGAAATTTTTGCTGATAAAAAGAAGCTTGCAAAAGAAATAAAAGATTCAGGTGTAAAAGCTGGCGTAGCAATAAAACCAAAAACTTCCGTTAAAGAAATAGAAGGCTTGTTGCCGTACGTTGATTTGGTTTTGGTTATGGCTGTTGAACCCGGGTTTGGGAGGCAGTCTTTTATGGAAGATATGGTTCCAAAAATTAAGCGTCTAAGAAAAGTTATTGATGCGAAGAAATATAATTGTCTTGTAGAAATTGACGGAGGAATAAATTTCAAAACAAGTAAAATTTGTTTTAAAGCTGGTGCAGATGTACTAGTAAGCGGCAGCTATATATTTTCCGCTAAAGATTCTACAGAGGCTATAAAATCGCTTTCTATATGAAAAAAATTATATCTTTATTTTTTTCTGCGGTTATTTTGTTAGTTTTAGTATTTTTTTATGCTTCTGCTGATAATTCTCTTTCATCACAGAATGTAAATGTCGTTCTTGACGGTAGTCTTTTTAGCGGAATAAATGTTTATAAAATTTCAGATAACACTTATTATTTTTCTGTTAAAGAACTTGCCAAATTATATAATGCTGTTCTTGACTGGAAATCGGTAAGTTCAAAAGTAGCAATGCGTTTAAACAACAGAAAAATAGATATAAAAGCTAACAGTTCTGGAATAGTGTTTGGTAGGAAGCTTAAAAAAATGTCTTTACCATCAAGGTTGATAAAGAATGATATATATGTTTCACCTGAATTTGTTACTTCAAAAGAATTTTCTGAAATTGCCGATGCGGAAACATCATGGAATGCTTCATCTTTAGTTTTGACAGTAACTCACCACGCAAATATTTCTGCAGTAAGATATTTTACAAAATTGGAAAGCACTAAGATACGCGTGCAACTTGACCAATCTCTTCAATATAGGATTTCAAAGAAAGCTGATGCAATAATTTTGACAATCTTGAGAGGGAAAGTTCAAAACAGTTCTATAAATGTAAATAATGGCATTATTAAAAATATTCAATATGCAACAGTAGGCTGTTCGGCTATTGTTACAATAAACCTTGATCAAGTTCCAAAAAATATAAAGACTACAAGTTCTTCAAATCCTGCCGAAATAGTTGTGGAAATTGAACATCCAAGAAAAATTCCAGTGATTATTTCTAAAGATGGTGGCGTTTCTGAGGTTAAAGAAGTGGATTCCACGTTCGATGAAAATTTAAATGCTTTAGATTTAACTTCTCCAGAAAAGTTTGGACATTCTCAGATAAGCGAATTTGATTATCTAAGAGAAAATGATGAGGAAAATAAAGATTTGAAAGGAGCGCTTGTTACAACGTTTGAAAGCGGAAATATAATTGACGACAGTTTTATAATAGCTGATGATACAGACACTACTTCGGGAGTCATTCCTAAAAAAGAAACTAAAAAGAAAAAGTTTGAGCGGAAAAAAATTATAGTTGTTGATGCGGGACATGGTGGAAAAGATTCTGGAGCCGTTGGAGCAAATGGAACTAAAGAGAAAGACTTAAATCTGGATATAGCTTACGAGCTAAAATCAATTTTTGACAAAGACGATGATTTTAAAGTTTTTTTAACAAGAAAAGATGATACGTTTATTCCTCTTGCCGAAAGGTCAAATATTGCCAATGAGAATAATGCAGATTTGTTTATATCTATACACTGTAATGCAAATCTTGATAAAAATGCCAGCGGTTTTGAGATTTATTACTTATCTGAGAAAGCAACTGACTCTGAAGCAGCGGCGACTGCAGTTCTTGAGAATTCAGTTTTAGAATTAGAAGAGAAGCCAAGTAAAAAGCGTGAGCGTCTTCAAGAGATACTATGGTCTATGAAAATGACCACATTTATGAACGAGTCTTCAGAATTAAGTGCGTTTATATCTTCTCAGGCAGGCGGAAGGCTAAATATACCTAACAGAGGTGTTAAGCAAGCAAGTCTTTGCGTACTAAGAGGCATGCAAATGCCGTCGGTTCTTGTTGAAAGCGCTTTTTTAAGCAATTATAGCGAAGAAGCTAAACTTTGTGCTAAAAATTTTCGACTGTCTGTAGCTGATTCTATATATGAGGGTGTTATAAGATACTATGCAAAAAAAGAAAGAGATAAAAATCTTAAGTAACAATAATCCTATAGGAATTTTTGATTCAGGTTTTGGTGGGCTTACTGTAATGTCTGCAATAAATAAAGTTCTTCCTTCGGAGAATCTTATTTATTTCGGAGATACGGCTCACGTTCCTTACGGTACTAAATCTCAAAACGCTATACTCAAGTTTTCTAAAGAGATAACGTCGTTCATGATAAAAAATAGAGTAAAGCTTATAGTTGTGGCGTGTAATACTGCGTCTGCTTTAGCTCTACCAATTTTAGAGAAAACTTTAAAAGTTCCTATTATAGGCGTGATAGCTCCAGGCGCTAAGGCGGCTATAAATGCGTCAAAAAATTTCAGAATAGGCATTATAGGCACTGAGGGAACAATAGGAAGTAAATCTTATCCTAAAGCAATAAATAAACTTGCAAAAGCTAAAATATATCAACAGGCGTCTCCATTGCTTGTTCCTCTTGTAGAAGAAGGTTTGATTGATGGGGAAATAACCGATAGAATAGTTAAAAAATATATAAAACCTTTGCTTGCTAAAAAAATTGACACACTAGTTTTAGGATGTACTCATTATCCTCTTTTGAGAAAGACATTAGAGAGAAATTTAGATAAAAATATAATTCTCATAGATTCAGCTATATCTACGGCTTTAGAAGTAAAATGGATTTTAGGTAAAAAATCTTTACTTGCATCAACGAACGGTAAAAAATATTTAAAGTTTTACGTAAGTGATAACCCCGAGAAATTTAAAAAAATAGGCAGAAGATTTTTCTCAAAAAATATAACGACCATAAAAAAAATAGATTTGGCGGGTTAGAAGAAAAGAAAGTTAGATTAGCAAAGTGGATCAAAGAGTCTAAAGAATTTTTGAAAAGCGAGAGATAACAGCATATTTTTATTTGTTATTATAAGCTGATGGCTATAATAAACTCAGATAAAATATGTTTGGCAAAATAGATAGAGATAAAAATGAAATATAAACTTTCAGTAACTAGAAATTTTGCTTCGGCACACTATCTTAGATACTATAAAGGCAGATGCGAAAATCTTCACGGGCATAACTGGAAGATAAGGGCGGCTTTTTCCGGTTCAATACTTGACAATACAGGCATGCTTATAGATTTTACAAACATAAAGAAACATCTTGAGCAAATTATTTCCTATCTAGACCATAAATTTTTAAATGAAATAGAGCCTTTCAGTAAAATTAATCCTACGGCGGAAAATATAGCCGCGTTTATTTATGAGCAATTAAAACAAATAGAAACTGAAACTGCAAAAGTATGTGAAGTTGAAGTTTGGGAAAGCGAGTCATCTTCAGCTGTCGTTACTATGTAACTGGATGCTGCATTTTAGAGATAGTAATTAGCGTCCAAGTGATATCAAAATGAGAAAAAGCAGTTGAAGAGTCAAACGAACAGTATAGTTATTGATAGAGGTATATCGTATTTTTTGTGCTAGTCAGACAAGAATTTGAAGAGCGTATAATAATTAATAATATAAAGAAGCATAATATTGGCAGTTAACATTTAGATTGCAGAGGTTATTATGGGAAAAGAAAAGGCAGTATTAAATTTTGTGAATTCGGAATCAGAAGATAGATATAAGCCTATTTAATAGTTATATTATTCGGAAGAGAATTTAAAAAAGACTTTTTAATGTGAGTATCAACTTTTAAAAGAATAAAATATTTTTATACCAAATGGAATTTCTATTTACATGCTGCATGCAATTGGATATTTCAAAGAAAGAGTAGAAAAGAAAACAAGGAATCAAGATCATTATTTAAAAACAAAGCAATAAGAGTTTTAGCGGCAAATAATATTTCAGAGGCTGAAGCTAATAATATGATAGCTTTTTGCAGAGATCTTATCAATAATGAAAGATATGTAAAATTTCGCGATACTTAGTAATTAATAAGCTAACAGATAAAGAAAATGAAATATTAGATTTACTTAAAAGAAGTATAAACTATGTAGCAGATAAGATGATGGAAAAATATAAAGAAATAAAAGAGATTGATTATACTAAAACGGTTAGTGTTGCTAAGAAGCGTGAAGAGAAAGAAGGAGAAAAAAATAGACTTTAATTTAAGTATGAAAAAAGTGATAGAAAGGAAGAAGTATGAGTACAGTAAAAAGAATGTTGAGATAAAGTATGAAGGGAAAGAGAAATTAGTATTTATCAAAGGCGAAAGTAGCAAATGATGTCAATAAACAACATGATATGATCAGTAAAATAAAAGAAAGCAGATATAGAAATAAGTTATGAAGTAAAAGGATAAGAAGAGTATAAAATAAGAGTAAAAGATATAGAAAAGGAATGATAAAAGAGATAGCTGAGAAGTTAATGAAATGGTAAGAAATAGGAACAACGAATAAAGAGGGACATGGAATAGAGAGGCAGCAGATAAATAAGTAAGATAAAAGCAATAAACGGACTGCTAAAAATAGATCTCAAAAAAATGTATGTACAGAGTTTATAGTTAGTTTTAAGAAATTGCAAGAATCAAATAATTGAAAAATTAAGGTTGTTGGTTTGAGAGTGAAGATAATATGGCAAAATCAAAAAAAGCGATAATTTTATTTTCTGGAGGTTTAGATTCCACAACAGTTTTATATTACGCTATAAATAGAGGATATAAATGCAGTTGTCTGTTATTTGATTATGGTCAAAAACATAATAAGGAGGTAAAAGCAGCTCTTAAAATTGCAAAGGCTGTTAAAGCTGAACATTTCATTGTAAATCTATCTTTTCCTTGGTCTAATGATGCTTTGACAAATAAAGATAAAAAAGTTCCTATTCATAAAGTTCTTCCAAAATCTGTTCCTCCTACTTATGTTCCTGGTAGAAACACGATCTTTATTTCTTATGCGCTTTCTTATGCGCAGTCAATAAATGCGGAAACAATTTTTATTGGCGTTAATGCTGTAGATTTTTCAAATTACACTGACTGTACGCCGGATTTTATAAAAGCGTACAATAACGTTTTAAAGGCTTTAAAAACAAAAATAACGATTCAAACTCCGCTTTTAAAAATGAATAAATCTCAAATAATAAAACTTGGAACAAAATT
>JAITAQ010000038.1 GCA_031283985.1 Endomicrobium sp.
GGTGAAGACGCTGTACAGGCTGCTCCTGTTTTGGATGTTGTGTTGACCAATAGAGCTGGCACGCCGATGTGTGGTGTTCCCTATCATTCTGTGACTCCTTATATAAGAAAACTTATAACAACAGGATTGAAGGTTGCTGTTTGCGAGCAGCTTGAAGAGTCAGGCATTTCTAAAGGTATAGTGAAACGAGGAGTTACGAAAGTTATAACGCCCGGAACGATCTTAGAAGATACTCTTTTAGAGTCAAAAGAAAATAATTTCTTAATGTCTATTGCTTTTGACGAATACACAATGTCTGTGTCGCTTGCAGCTTCCGATATTTCAACAGGAGAATTTTTTGCTTCGGAGACTTCTTTAAAACTTCTTGATTCTGAAATTTCAAAATATAATCCAGGTGAGCTGGTTATATCTTCAAACACTGCAAAATATAAATGGATTCAAGATTTTACAGCAAGTGTTAAAGCTCCTATTTCATATGTGAATGATTGTTTCTTTGATTTTGAAAACTCAAAAAAAATAATAATAGAACATTTCGGCTACGACTCATTCAAGGAATTCGGATTAAATCAAAAAGAAATTGTTCGCGCTTGTGGTGCTTTACTTTTCTACATAAAAGAAATGCAACCGCAAAGTGCTGGAATTTTTTCAAATATAAAGTATATAAATAATTCGGATTTTATGTACTTAGATGCAGTTGCTATAAAAAATCTTGAACTGCTTACATCTTTGACAAGCGGTAAATTCAAAAATTCTTTGCTGTCAGTAATAGATTCTACTAAAACACCAATGGGGGCAAGGACTATACGTAGATGGCTAACTAAACCGTTGTTAGATATATCCAAGATAGAGAATAGACAAAATGCGGTGAATTTTTTTATAGAGAAATCAGAGCTAAGAAAGGATATTGTAGAGAAATTTAAATATGTTTCTGATATTGAAAGAATAATTGCAAGAATATCATCTGAAGCCGCAAATCCCAAAGATTTATCTACTTTAAAAGATTCTTTAAAAGTTATAAATGATATCTCTAAAATTCTATCAGCAACGAAAAAGTTGATTTTTAATATTCCTGATAATATACGGATTATAGAAAAGATTTCTTATTATATAGTTGCCGAGCCTCCTGTATCTCTAAAAGATGGAAATACAATAAGGAGCGGAATTAATTCTGAACTTGATGAATTAAGAAAAATATCAAGAGACGCTAAGGGATTTATATCCAATCTTGAGGCAAGGGAAAGAGAGTCTTCAGGAATCAATAATCTTAAAATAGGATATACTTCCGTCTTTGGCTACTATATAGAAGTAAGCAAATCTAATGTAACTTTAGCTCCAAAACATTACGTTCGGAAACAAACAGTTGCTACCGGCGAGAGATATATAACGGACGAGTTAAAATCGTTGGAAGAAAAGATACTCTCTTCTCAGGAAAAAATTCTGAGACTTGAAAGCGATATTTTTAATTCTTTAAGACAGGAACTTTCATTATATATTTCAGATATTTTAAGGACATCGCAAATTATTTCAGAAATAGACGTGTTTTGTGGGTTTGCTTCAAACGCTTTAGAGTACAATTATGTCTGCCCAAAAATTTCAAACAGTAAAAATCTTTCCATCAAAGATGGAAGACATCCAGTTGTTGAAAGAATGCTGAAAACCGGTGATTTTACAGCAAACGACATTTTTTTTAATGAACAATCAAGAATAATGATTCTTACAGGTCCTAATATGGCTGGTAAATCAACTTATCTTAGGCAGATAGCTCTTATTGTGATAATGGCTCAGATAGGTTCTTTCGTTCCTGCGTTTGAAGCTGAAATAGGTATTGTTGACAGAATATTTACGCGCATAGGAGCTGGAGACAATCTTGCTGGTGGCGAATCAACTTTTATGGTAGAAATGGCTGAAACTGCCAATATTTTAAATCAATATACACAGAGAAGTCTTGTAATTTTAGACGAAGTAGGTAGAGGCACCTCTACCTACGATGGAATGTCTATAGCATGGGCAATAATAGAATTTCTTAGTGACACCAAAAGAAAGTCAAATGATAACGCCAAAGTTTTATTTGCAACGCATTACTTTGAACTTACGGCGCTTTCGGAAACTCTAAAAGGCGTTGTAAATTTCAGCGTTGATGTTAAAGAATGGAACGGAAACGTTATTTTCTTACATAAAATAATTGAAGGTAGCGCTGATAAGTCTTATGGCATACATGTAGCAAAACTTGCCGGTCTGCCTCATCAAGTGATAGAAAGAGCCTATAAGATTTTAAACAAACTTGAAACGGATTCTGCAGCTAAGTCAAAAGACAATGATAGACAGATGGAACTTTTATGTCACTCTGAGACTCAAGAACCTCAGATTTTAGTAGAATTAAGAAATGTTGATATAAATAACTTAAGCCCTATTGACGCTTTCAATTTACTTTATCAATGGAAGGAAAAATATAGGTAAAATGTCGATAAATATCCTTTCTCAGGAAACAATTAATAAAATAGCTGCAGGAGAAGTTGTAGAACGACCTCTAAATGTCGTCAAAGAACTTGTAGAAAATTCTTTAGATGCTTTTGCGTCTTCTATAACCTTAGAGATAGAAAAAGCTGGTAAAAAGCTTATAAGAGTTTCCGACAACGGTTGCGGTATGGATAAAAAGGATTTAGAGTTGTCCATATTAAGGCACGCCACAAGCAAAATAGAAAATTTTGAGGATTTATCCCACATACACACAATGGGGTTCAGAGGAGAGGCGCTGTCTTCCATAGCGGCTGTATC
>JAITAQ010000004.1 GCA_031283985.1 Endomicrobium sp.
GTAGGATCCGGAGGATACAGCCACCCTTCACTGTAAGTTTTTGCTTTTATATCACTAACTCTTGCCCCTGCTTGAACAGTAATTAACGCATGGCTTTCATCAATTTTTTTGATTTCCCCTATTTTGTTTAATTTTTCTAAAGACAGAACTGCTCCGCCAAAAGCAAGTCCTGAAGCTGTATTTGCAGTTAATGCACCGGCAACTGTTATCGATATTTTTTTAGTTGACATCTCTTTTAGGAAAACTGGTATGTCTTCTTCTTTTTCTGCCATAGCAACAAAATCGGCGTTAGAGCCTCTAACTCCTGAATTATCTTCAAAATAATTTTGAATTATATCTTTGTCTTTTTTTACTATCATAAATTATGATCTTCCACAATGACAACAAATTGCTCAAATAGCTATTGCCTCAACTTAACGTTCAAATCAGAATCTAGCTTATTTAGGAGAATTGCAATATCGTCGTTTACTTCTTTATCGCTTAATGTTTTTTTGTCATTTCTATATGACAATCTGAAAGCATAGCTTATTTTTCCATCTCCCAATTTAGTTTCGTCATTGTACACAGAAAACAGTGAATAATCTTTCAAGATACCACCGGATTTCATGACGGTTTTTATAACTTTTTCTATTTCTGCAAACTGCAGAGACTTATCTGCTGTTACGGAAAGATCCCTTTTTACTATAGGAAATTTTGAGTATGCTTTATAAAAAGTAGTTTTTTTGACACATATATTTTCAACAGATTCCAAATCCATTTCAAAGTAAAAAACTTCATCTTTAATATCGATTGTAAGTGAAGGCTTTAAAATGCCAAATCGTCCTATTACTTTACCTCTAAAAAGAATAGCTGCAGTTTTTCCTATATGAAAATAACTTGGAGGAGTCAAGTTTTCGACTATCATAAACTCTTCCGACGGCAAAATATTTTTTATTATACCGCCGCCAAAATAAAAATCAAATTTAGGGTTTACTTTTTGTTCAGTCCATTTCCACCATTCATGCCAAACTCTGCCGCACATTATGGCAGAAAAAGTTTTTCTTTCTCCAACATCTGCAAAGATTTTGCCATGCTCAAACAACGATACAGTCTCAGAACCTTGTCTTATATTAAGCATTAAATTTTTAAATAGACATGGAAGTAAGGACGATCTTAAAAACTCGTTTTCCTTAGATATTGGATTTGCTATTTTGTAGTAATATCTTAATCCAAATTTTTCAAGTTCTGAAACTTCTAAAAAACTACAATTCAAAGCTTCGCTAAAACCAATACCTTTCAGTTTAATTCTAAATTCTTCAACTATAGATGAAAGAAACGAATTGTTTGCTGTATAAGAGTAATATATATTCGTTTTTGAAGTTGGTATAGCGTCATAACCTTTGATTCTTGCAATTTCTTCAATCAAATCAACTTCAATTTTTATATCGTTGCGCCAAGACGGAATTGTACAAAGAATCATCTCGCCTTTTGTCTGTAAATCTATGCCTAAAAATCTTAAAATTTCACCAATTTCAGCTTCTTCAACAACATAACCCAAGATCTTGCTTACTCTTTCAAACCTCAAAGCTATTTTTGTCTTTTCATATTTAACAGTATGCAAGTCTTCTAGAGCTTCTTGCTTACCGCCTGCAATTTCAGTTATAAGATTTACCGCTCTCCATACGGCAAGTTCTGCTATATCCCAACCCAAACCCCTTTCAAATCTGTAAGAAGAGTCTGACGAAAGATTTAATTTTTTTGAGGTCTTCCTTATTGAAGATGCGTCAAAGATAGCGCTTTCAAGAAAAATTGTTTCAGTTTTTTCGTCAATGCCAGAAAATTCTCCACCCATAATTCCAGCTATAGCAACAGGTTTTTGCTCATCGGCAATAACAAGCATTCCTGACTCTAATTTATAATTTTTTCCATCAAGAGCTGTTATTTTTTCCAGACTAGCAGATTCTCTTATGATAATTTTTTTTGAAGAAAGTTTAGCTAGATCAAAAGCATGCAAAGGCTGTCCAAATTCAATCATAACAAAGTTTGTTATGTCAACTATATTATTTATTGACCTTATACCGCTTTTTGCCAAAATGTCTATAAGCCACCTCGGCGAATCTCCAACTTTAACACCCGAAATAACGCTTCCTATATACCTCTTGCATAAATTGGACTTTATTTCAATGCAGTTTAATACTGGAAGTTTTTTTAGAACTTTTACTTGCGGGACCGAGACAGTTTTGCGAAGTTTAGCTCCAATTTCTCTGGCAATACCTAAATGGCTTAAACAATCACCTCTATTAGTTGCTATTTCTATTTCCAAAACAGAATCTACACCGCCCAAAACTTTTTCAAGAGGGACCCCTACTTTTGTTTTTTCATCAAGGACAAAAATGCCATCGGACTCTTCTTTTAATCCAAGTTCTTTTTCCGAGCAAATCATGCCTTCAGAATTAACGCCTCTTATCTTTGAGTTCTTTATTTCAAAACTTCCCGGAAGAACCGCTCCGATTTTTGCAAGAGGAACAGTTTGCCCTAAAGTAATATTTTTTGCTCCGCAAACTATTGAATATTCCTTAGTTCCATCGCTTACTCTGCACAAAAAAAGTTTATCAGATCCAGGATGTTTTTGGACGTCTAAAACCTTTGCTGTCACAACACCAGTCCAACCGCAACCTTGGGAAATTACAGAAGACTCTATGCCAATAGACATAAGAATTGAAGTGAGATCACTAGGACTCGCTTCAAAATCAACAAATTTTTTTAGTAAGTTATATGATATTTTCATGTTTATTTCCCTAAAACTGTTTTAAAAATCTCAAATCATTCTCGTAGAATAAACGAATATCGTCAATCCCATATTTAAACATAGCTATTCTTTCAACACCTAAGCCAAAAGCATAACCAGTATATTTTCCAGAATCGTAATGAACGGCTTTTAAAACGTTCGGGTGTACCATACCACAGCCCAAGATTTCTATCCACCCTGAAGATTTGCAAAGTCTGCACCCTTTTCCTTTGCAAAAAATGCATTGCATATCAACTTCTGCTGAAGGCTCCGTAAACTGAAAATGCGATGGTCTAAAACGTATATTTATATCAGAATCAAAAAATTTGTGCGCAAAATCAGACAGCACAGCCTTTAAATCCGCAAACGTTATATTCTCATCAACAGACAAACCTTCAACTTGATGGAACGTTGAAAAATGCGTAGCGTTGGAAGCCTCGTTTCTGTAAACTTTACCGGGAACAACAGCCTTTATAGGCGGCTTATGTTTTTCCATAACATGAATTTGCCCAGGTGAAGTGTGCGTTCTAAGTAAAGCCTTCATACCTTCAATATAAAATGTGTCCTGCGTGTCTCTGGCAGGATGGTTATTTGGTATATTTAAAGCCTCAAAATTATACCAATCGGTTTCTATTTCAGGGCCTTCGGCAATAGCAAAACCAAGAGATTTAAAAACAACGGTTATATCCTGTATCGTTTGTATTACAGGGTGAAAGCTTCCCTTTGAAAAAGGAAAATAAAAACTTTTGGAGTAATCAAGCTTTTCCTTATGCATTTTTTCGTCAATCAAAAATTTTTTAAGATTTTCTTTTTTATTTTCTATTTCAGTCTCTATAACGCTTTTGGCATTGTTTGCCTCTGAACCAATTCTTTTTTTATCCTCAATTGAGTACGAAGACAACGATTTTAGAATTTGCGTTAAAACGCCACTTTTGCCGAGATATTTCACCTTAATATTTTCAAGAGTTGAAACATCGGCATTTTTCACTTTTTCTAACGCTTCATTTATAATTTGCCGAATATCTTTCATTATTAAATCCTTTATAAATAAGTTAATTTTCAACGCCTATAAGTTTGTTCAAGCGATCTCTAGCTATTTTATAATCAGGACGTATAGCCAAAGCCTTTGAATACATATCTTTCGACTCATTGAGTAAATTGGAAACTTCTTTTATGAGTCCAATATTGTAATAAGCTTCCGCGTTTGACGAATTTACTTCCAAAACTTTTTTAAATTCTGCAACAGCTTCGTTGAATTTATTGTTCAAAAAATAAAATTTCCCCAACTCTATATGATTTGCCTCTTGAGAATCGTCTTTAATCATTATTTATCCCCTTTTAACTTAACCAAAGACTCTTTTGAACCGACAACCACCAAAATATCATTTTGGTCTATTTCGTTTTCAGGTCCAGGAACCATGTTTATTTCCTCTTTCATATCGCTTTGACCATCGTCGTTAATAAACGGGATTTGTTTGCGGATTGCGATGATATTAACGCCATAATTGTTTCTAAAACCAGAGTTCTTTATTGTTTTGCCCCAAATTTCTTCAGGAGCAACTACTTCAATTAAATTATATTCTTTTGAAAGTTCTATTTGTTCCAAAATATTTGGAGATCTTATTCCATCAACAAGTTTTTTTGCCATTTCAAATTCAGGATAATCTATTGTGTTAGCTCCTATTTTAGCCGCAATCTTTGAATGCCACGAACTTGCTGATTTTACAATAATATTTTTAACGCCAAGTTCTTTAACTATCAATGTTGAAAGAATGCTTGTTTCTATGGCTTTCGCCTATTGAAAAACTATAACAGTGTCGCAATCAGCAATTCCTGCGTCTTCCATAGCTTTTTCGTCAGTAGCATCGGCTATCAAGGCTTGAGTGACAAA
>JAITAQ010000070.1 GCA_031283985.1 Endomicrobium sp.
TACTTGGATTATTTACCTGCAAAAATCTAAAAAATAAATATGGAAAATATCCAAAATCTAATAAAACGCTTAAGAAAAGAGTTAGCTAGGCATAATGCTCTTTATTATGATAAGAACGAACCTGAAATTTCTGATGGAGAATATGACGCTCTTGTAAGAGAACTTGAACGTCTTGAACAAGAGTATCCTCTTTTTGCATTGTCAAAATCTCCAACAAAAAAAGTTTCAGGTTATGCTTCGTCTTCCTTTAAACCTATAAAACATGCTGTTCCTATGCTTTCATTGGATAACACATATTCGCACGCCGAAGCTGCGTCATGGTACGAGAGGATTGTAAAAAAATTTAATAACTCAAATTTAGAATTTGTAATAGAGCCTAAAGTAGATGGGGTAAGCGCAAGCTTAACGTATTTAGATGGGGTTTTGATTGTTGGAGCAACTCGCGGTGATGGAGAAACAGGAGAAGACATAACGGAAAATATAAAAACTATACACGATATCCCTTATAAACTTAAGATAGAAAATCCTCCGAGTTTTTTTGAATTTCGCGGGGAAGTGTATATAGATAAATCCGACTTTAAGAAACTTAATGAAAAAATATCTTATTCAGACGGTCAAAAATTTGCAAACCCAAGAAATGCTGCCTCAGGCTCACTAAGGCAAAAAAATCCTCAAATTACTGCTGAAAGGAAGCTTCATTTTTTTGTCCATTCTTTCGGGAAAATTGAAGAGAAATATTTTAAAAAACAATCCGAATTTTTAGAATATTGCCAAAATTGCGGTTTTAAACTTCAAAGCAATTTTAGAATTTGTAACTCTTTTGAAGAAATGTCAAAGTTTATGGATATAATGCTTGAAAAGAGAGGTTTGTTAAACTATGAAATTGATGGTCTTGTTATAAAAATAAATAGTTTGAAGTTACAAAATGAGCTGGGAAGCACAAACAAGAGCCCAAGATGGGCGGTAGCGTTTAAGTTTCCCTCTAAGCAAGCCACAACTAAACTTATAAAAATAAGATCTCAACTAGGGCGTACCGGAATAATTACACCTTCTGCAATTTTAGAGTCTGCTCCGCTTAGCGGAGTTACAATATCCCATGCTACGCTCCATAATTTTGAAGAAATTGAGCGGCTTAATGTAAACGAAGGCGATATTGTTTTGATAGAACGCGCTGGAGATGTTATCCCAAAGATAGTTAAAGTTGTGAGAAAAGAGAGTGAAAGTTTTTTTAAACCTCCCAAAAATTGTCCCTCATGCGGCAGCGAAGTTGTAAAAGAAAAAGAAGTTGCTTACAGATGTATAAACCCCGAGTGTCCTGCGCAGTTTAGAAGACACTTAATACATTTTGTTTCAAGAAATGCTATGGATATAGATGGATTTGGAGAATCCGTAGTAGATCAGCTTCTTGAAAAAAAGAAATTGCATAAGTTGTCGGATATTTATCATTTGAGCTATGACGATTTTATAAAACTTGAGCTTTTTAAAGCCAAAAAAGCCAATAATCTTATCAAGGCTATTGCTGAAAGCAAAAAGCGTCCTTTGAGCAAACTTATATTTGCTTTAGGGATACGCCACATTGGAGAAAAAGTTTCGGAAATTGTAGCTAAAAGGTTTAAAACTATGGAAGCTTTATTTGATGTATCTCTTGAAGATTTTTCAAAAGTATCTGAAATAGGTGAAGTATTGGCACTCTCTTTAAGAGAATTTTTTGAAAATGCAACAGCGCGTCATGTAATAGAAGATCTGGGTTTAAGCGGAGTAAATATGACGGAACCCGGAACTTCTAAGAAAGTGTCGCAATTTGAAGGAAGGTCGTTTGTTTTAACAGGAGAGCTTGAAAAATACTCTAGAGAAAAGGCGTCTGAAATTATAAAGTCTTTAGGTGGAAAAGTAACATCTTCAGTAAGTAAAAAAACAGATTATGTTCTTACAGGGGAAAATGCTGGATCTAAACTTGAAAAAGCTAAAGAGTTAGACATAAAAATTATTGATGAAGCAGAGTTTGAGAAACTAATAAACATATGGTACAAGATATAGAAATAATTTATCAAGACGATGATATTATAGTGGTGAACAAACCTTCAGGTATTATAGTTATACCTGATCAACACACTAATAAAAGTAAAACTCTTGTTGGTATAGTGAAAAAGCAGGTAAATCAAAAAATATGGGTGGTTCAGAGAAAAGATAAAGATACAACTGGCGTTTTGGTTTTTGCAAAAACTGCAGAAAGCTACAGAAATATAAGCATGCAGTTTGAAAATTCTCAAGTATATAAGAAATACATTGCTCTTTTATCTGGCGTTTTGGAAAAAAATGAAGGAACTGTAAACAAGCCTATACTTATTTTAGGAGAAGGTGTATCTATAGACATAACTGGAAAAGAGTCAATAACTAAGTTTAAAGTTCTTGAAAGGTTTAAAAGTTATACATTAGTTGAAGCTATGCCTTTGACATGCAGAAGACACCAAATAAGGGTACATTTTTGGAGTTTAGGTCACCCGTTAGCCATAGATACTGAATACGGAGTATCAGGTCCTATAATGTTATCATGGCTGAAACGTAATTACAAGGTAAAAAAAGGCGAAGATGAAAAGCCCCTTATATCAAGACTTACTTTGCATGCACAGTCTCTAAAATTAACATTGCCTTCTAGTGGTATAGAAAAGATTTTTGAAGCTCCTCTCCCAAAGGACTTTAAACTTACTCTTAAACAATTGAAAAAATATGCGAGGTAAACATGGCAAGAAAAGTGTATTTTCTTCCTTGGGGCAGGATAAATGAACTTTATAAATTTTTAAAAGTTACAAGAGTTTTTAATCACGTAAAATCTAGGAATTTTATTGCCATAAAAATGCATTTTGGTGAAGATGGTAACAAAGGTTATATTAAACCTGAATATGTTTCTCAAGTAGTAAAAATTATAAGAGAAAAGAAAGCATACCCATATTTAACTGACGCAAGCACAATTTATGTGGGCAAACGTTCTGACGCGTACCATCATCTCTTGATTGCCAATAAGCATGGCTTCAATATTGACTTTTGCGGTTGTCCTATAATTATAGCGGATGCTTTGCGTGGAAATGCTGAAACAAAAATAAAAGTTAATTTGAAGCATTTTAAACAGGTGACAATTGCCTATGATATTTATAACGCCGATGGCTTTATATTTTTAAGCCACTTTAAAGGACATGAGATAACAGGTTTCGGCGGCGCTTTAAAAAATATAGGCATGGGCTGTGGGAGTAAAGCTGGCAAATATGCAATGCATCATTCTTCTCAGCCGATTCTAAACAATAAGCATTGTATAGGCTGTGGAAACTGTGTAAAGCATTGCTATCAGAAAGCATTGTCTCTTTTAGATAAAAAAGTTGTGATGGATAAAACAAAATGTGCAGGCTGTGGGCAGTGTATAGTAAATTGTGTATTTAAAGTATTTAAGCTAAATTGGAATGAAGATCCTGCTGCAGTTCAAGAAAAAATAGTTGAGTATGCCTATGGGGTTTTAAAGAATAAAAGAGCGACTTATGTAAATTTTTTAAATCATATAAGTAAATTTTGCGACTGTTTTTCTTTGCCTAAGAACAATCCTCTTATGGAAGATGTAGGTATAGTTGCAGGTGCAGATCCAGTTGCTGTAGATCAAGCAAGTTATGACTTAATAAATAAAGCTTATGGAAAAAACTTCTTCAAAAAAATATACCCTGAAATTGATTCTACTATACAGTTAGAGTATGCGCAAGAATTAGGTTTAGGTGAGCGCGATTATGAACTTGTAAACTATTAAAATGAGAATTATAAAGATAGATAAAGTAAAATTTAAAAAGAATATTTTTAAAATATGTTTTGAAGACAATGACACTATAATTGTTTTAGCCGATAGTATTGTTAAATTCAGTCTTGAAGTAGGTAAAGAACTTACGGATAAAGAATATAAAGAAGTTATGTCTTATGATAAATCTAACAGGATAATGTCTGACGCATTAGCTTCGGTTGCTTTAAGATCTTACAGTTCAAGAGGGTTGCAAGAAAAACTCTTACAAAAAGGCTATGATAAAGATATGGCTTTGAATGCTGTTAATAGACTTGAAGAATTGAATTATATAAACGATGATAAGTTTTCAAAAAGTTGTGCTGTTTATTTATCTCAGAAAGGTAAGGGAGAGTTTGCAATTAAAGCCGAGTTAGAAAAGCAGGGCATAGATAAGGTTTTAGTAATGGAAGCTCTTGATGAAGTGAAATTTCAAGAAGAACCTTATGAACAGATTGTTAAAATAATGCGTTCAAAATTTAAAAATTTTAAATGGAAAGATAAAAGCGAAATAAAAAGAGCTTCAGCATTTTTTTTAAGAAGAGGTTTTTCTTCAGAAAATATAGCGAAAGCGTTTAGAGAATACAAAAATATCTCTATTGATTAAACAACAGGAGAAGACAATGAGTACGGCGTTGATTAGCGTTTCGGACAAAGCCGGTATTGTGGAATTTGCAAAGGAATTAAAAAATTTAGGTTGGGATATAATTTCTAGCGGCGGTACGGCAAAAATTTTTAAAAAAAATTCTATTGACTGCAAAGAAATATCTGAAGTTACTGGATTTCCAGAAATTTTAGATGGTAGAGTAAAAACGATTAATCCGAAAATTCATGGCGGAATACTTGCTATAAGAAATAAAAATGAGCATATAAAACAGTTGCAAAAATATAATATTGGTGTTATAGATATGGTTGTCGTAAATTTGTATCCATTTGAAGAAACAATAAACAAAATCCCTAAGGCTGAAGACAAAAAAATAGCTCAAGATGTTATAGAAAATATAGATATTGGTGGTGTAACTTTGCTTAGAGCAGCGGCAAAAAATTATAAAGACGTTATGGTTATTTGCGATTTTAAAGACTATTCGGTTATTGTTGATAATTTAAAGAACAAATCTGTAAATGAAGACTTAAAATTAAATTTGGCGGCAAAAGCTTTTCGTCATACAGCTTACTATGACTCTTTAATTTCAAACTATTTAACTTATGAAAAGTTCCCTACATATGCATCTATACCTTTAAAAAAGTTATCGGGTATTAGATACGGTGAAAATCCTCATCAAGAAGCTGCATTGTATTCAAATGGGACAGAAACAAATAAGCCTATAGTAATATCTGCAAAACAAATCCATGGAAAAGAACTGTCGTACAATAATTATTTAGATTTGGAGTCAGCATGGAGACTTGTTCATGAATTTGATGCACCTGCCTGCACTATTATCAAACATAACAATCCTTGTGGTTGTGCTGAAGGAAGCTATATAAAAGACGCGTATTTAAAAGCTTTGTCTTGCGATCCCATAAGTGCTTTTGGCGGCATAATAGCTTTTAATAGGTTTGTTGAAGAAGACATGGCGGAAGAAATAAGCAAATTATTTGTAGAGTGTGTTATAGCTCCGGGTTATTCTAAAAACGCTTTAGATATTTTAAATCACAAGAAAAATATAAGATTATTAGTTCAAGAAATACCTTATAAGGAAGATAAAAATATTGTTGAATATAGAATGATGTCCTATGGTATGCTTGCTCAGGCTAGAGATAATCTTTTATCAGTTGAAATAAAGCCCATGACAAGACGACAACCAACAAAAGAAGAAAATGATTCTTTAAATTTTGCTTGGAAAATTGCAAAACATGTTAAGTCTAACGCTATTATTTTAGCTAGAGGCAGACAAACAGTTGGTATTGGAGCCGGACAGATGAGTCGTATAGATTCTTTAAAAATCGCTATTGAAAAAATGAAAAATGTAAATTATACATTAGATGAGAAAAAATTTCCTCTTGTTTTAGCATCCGATGCTTTTTTCCCTTTTCCTGATGTTGTTGAAGAGTCGGCAAGGTCGGGAGTTACAGCTATAATTCAACCTGGCGGTTCAATAAAAGATAAGGATTCTGTTAAAGCTGCGGATGACAGAAATATGTCTATGGTGGCTACCGGCATTCGTCATTTTAAACATTAAATTCCGTAAAAGCATGTTTTTACGGCAAGGAGTGTTGATTATGAAGAGGGTTTTAGTGATGTCAATATATAATGCTGCTAGCGGTGTGTTTTTTCTGATAATGCGTTGGCAAAAAGAAGTCGTCATTTTAAGATAATACATGTTGCTTATCCTTCCAATCATTACTGGGATTGGGATAGCAATCCCATATACTGCTACACTGATCCAACTGACGGCGATTTTACAGCTATGCAAGTTATAATAATTATGAAACTGAAAGAAGTAAGGTTAGTACAGCGTTGAATGAAATAGAGATTCTTGAGAAAAGAAAAACTGAATCTAAAAAGGCTAAAAAAAGAATTAACAAAAGTAAAAATTACATCCGCTAAATTTTATAAACAATATAGTACTGAGTCTCCTGCCGTTTCTATGACTGAGATTACTTTAATCAAAAAAAGATTAGATAATTTAAATTTAAAGAAAAAAATATATTGACTAAGAAGAAGCATATGGAGATGATACAGGAGAAAAAAAAGATTACAATTGCTGATATAACGGTGTTGGAAAAAGATTTTAAAACTAAAGGTCTAAATACCGTTTGTCAAAGCGCCAAATGTCCAAATATCGGTGAATGTTTTAAAAAGAAAATAGTAACATTTTTAATACTTGGAAAAAACTGTACAAGAAAATGCGCTTTTTGTGCTGTGGAAAAATATAGACCAGAACTGGTTGATGAAGATGAACCTTCTAAAATTGCAAAAACAATAAAAGAATTTGAGATTTCTTACAGTGTTATAACATCAGTAACAAGAGACGATTTGCCTGACGGTGGAGCAGGTCATTTTTCTAAAACAGTAAGTGAGATAAAACTTGTTCTTCCTAATGCTAAAGTAGAAGTTCTTGTGCCAGATTTTTTAGGCAAGACAGAACTTATAGACATCGTTTTAGTTCCAAAACCAGATGTTTTTTCTCATAATTTAGAAACAGTTCCATGCTTATATGATAATGTGAGAAAAGGTGCGGATTATCAACGATCTATAAAAGTTTTAAAGTATGCAAAAGATTCAGGTTTTAAAGTCAAAACAGGAATAATGTTGGGTTTAGGGGAAACTGAACAGCAACTGTTTGATATTATTAAAGATGTAAAGGATACGGGCATTGATATTCTCACTATTGGGCAATATCTTGCTCCATCAAAAAAGCATTATGCTGTTGTTAAACAATATAAAAAGGAAGAATTTCAAAAGATAAAAGATTTCGCTCTTTCAATTGGCATAAAACAAGTAATTGCAGGAAGATATGTTCGCAGTTCGTACTTAGGAGAGGAATATTTTTAGATTCTCTAAGCTATTTGAAAAGCCAATAAAAACATATCCCTCAGGTGCAAGTTACAATAGCAGCGAAAATATTTCAGTAGGTATTTACCAACAGTCGTGTTCAAATTTAATAAATTTGTCAAAAGAAGTTCAAAAAAAACTTAAAAATATTAAAGAAAAGATACCAAAAGACGTTGATATAGAAATTACATCAGACCAATCTGAATTTATTAAAGAATCTTTGCTTAACGTATATTCAAACGGACTACAGGGAATTTTGTTTTATTTCTTTATGAAAAGCTTTATAGCGTCCACAATAATAAACATTGCTATATCTGTGGCACTTTGAGACTTATCACATAATAATATCTATAAAATACAGAGTTCTACATTAACGTCAGTTGTTATATTTATTCCTTTCGTTTTTTTGTGGTGAGTATGACAGGACAGCTTTTTAGACAATTGGCTTTAACCATAACTTTGTCTCTCTTGTCATCTATTTTTGATAAATTTAGGCGTTAAAAAATTTTGCATATCAATGTTGGCCTATAAAATGACTTACTTCTTCTTATCAATGACAAAATGTTATAAAAATTGTACAATTATAAAGTAAAATTACAAAAATGTAAAGACGACCTGTTGTGAAGGTCGTTTTTTGATAAACAGGACAAAGTATGAAAAGAAATGATGTAAGGAATATTGCAATTATAGCCCACGTTGATCATGGCAAAACTACCATAGTAGATTCTTTGTTAAAGTTTTCAGGTCAGTTCACTGTTAAAAATGACGAAGCTCAAGACATGGTTTTGGATTCTAATCCTCTTGAAAGGGAAAGAGGGATTACGATTGTTGCAAAATGTACTTCGGTAAATTATCTAGGAAACACTATAAATATAGTAGATACTCCGGGACACGCAGACTTTGGTAGCGAAGTTGAAAGAGTGTTAAAGATGGTAGAAGGTACTATACTTATGGTTGATGCTGTTGAAGGTCCTATGCCGCAAACAAGATTTGTCTTGAGAAAGGCTTTAGCATTGGGATTAAAACCTATAGTAGTTATAAACAAAATGGACAGGCCAACCGCAACTCCGAATGCGGTAGTGGATAGTGTTTTTGACTTGTTTATGAAGCTTGGAGCAACTGATGAACAGCTTGATTTTCCTATACTTTATGCTTCAGGACGCGAAGGCTGGGCAAGTACGGATATGAACGTAAAAGGCAAAGATATAGAGCCTGTTTTTGCGACGATTATGTCACA
>JAITAQ010000065.1 GCA_031283985.1 Endomicrobium sp.
GTTTGGTTTTCATCTGCTATTTTTAAATTCTCTTTTGCTTCTATTGCCTGATGAAGACCGTCAGACCATCTTCTGCCAGGCATAAGCCTTCCAGTAAACTCATCAACTATTATAACTTCCCCATCTTTTACTACGTACTCCACATCTTTGCGGTACAAGCTGTGCGCTCTTATGGCTTGCGTTATGTGATGCACCCACTCAGACTGTAAATCGTCGTATATATTCTTTACCCCTAAAATTTTCTCAGCTTTTTGAACGCCTTGCTCTGTTAAAACTACTGAATGATTTTTCTCATCTACAAGATAGTCGTAACCTTTTGATAAATCCACATTGTCGTACTTTGCTTTTATCTCTTCATTTTCAGTAATTTTTCTACCTTTTAGCATAGGAACTATCTTATTTGAAACATAATATTTATCTGTAGATTGTTCTGCCGCTCCAGAAATGATAAGAGGTGTCCTTGCTTCATCTATAAGAATAGAGTCCACTTCGTCTATGATGGCATAATTTAACGGATGCAAAACTCTGTCCTCTTTTGTAATTACCATGTTGTCTCTAAGATAATCAAAACCGAGTTCATTGTTTGTAACATATGTTATATCACAGTTATATGCTGCTCTCCTTTCTTCTTTACTTGTATCATGTCCTACATTTCCTACTCTAAGACCCAGCTTTTCATATACCACGCCCATCCATTCCCTGTCTCTTTTTGCGAGGTAATCGTTTACTGTAACAACATGCACCCCTGTCTGAGGCAAAGCATTAAGATATGCTGCAAGCGGAGCAACTAAAGTTTTACCTTCTCCAGTCTTCATTTCAGCAATTTTCCCTGTGTGAAGAATATACCCACCGATTATTTGCACGTCAAAATGTCTTAAGCCTATTGTTCTAACAGACGCTTCTCTTACGCATGCAAAAGCTTCAGGTAAAATGTCATCTAAAGTTTCTCCTTTTGAAAGCCGGCCTCTAAATTCCACTGTCTTTGCTTTTAATTCATTATCGTTGAGGTTTTTTATGGATGTTTCAAAAGAATTTACCTTTTCTACTATCGGTCTTATAGCTTTTATATCCCTTTCGTTTTGCGAACCAAAAATTTTACCCAAAATACTTTTTAACATATCTATGAATCCCTTCCTTTTGACTTGACTTAAGAATTTCTACATACTTAGTTTGATTATATAACTTATTTATCTGCATGTACATAAAACAAAAATTTAAAATGATTTGATAAAATTTTTGTAATTTCTAGAGATGTTATTTTAGTGGTTTTAGTAACACACTCTACCATTTTTATTTTTCCCGTAAATATTAGAAAACAAGAAATAATCAAAATTGTTCTCATAATATTATCCCATTTATCGTTTAGTCTCTTTACATTAAAGTTGGCAACTTACCCATATTCACATTATTTTATAAATTTTTCATCTTATGTTTGCATATTTTTATATAAATGCAATGCAAATAATTACAGAGAATAATTAGATTAAAACTCCTGAGTTTATCAGCTATAGTAAAAAGGAAGGATTTTGAGAGTAAAAGAGTTTCAAAATGGAAACCTTTTTTCTGGTGATGGAGGAGAACCTAAACGATATACTCTCATGAGTATCATGCGTATATTATTAAAAAACTAAACTACATAAACTTTGATACGATTTGATTGAAAATAAAAACATGTTCTTTGGCAAGTTTCACTCTATCTTTCTCTTGTATAAGAGTTCTTTCTTTTAAACATTCTAACAGAGCAGATTTATTTTGTGGGGAATTGAAACATTTTATAGATAAACCTTTATACAAAAGCCTTAGTCCTAACATTATTGTTTCAGCTGTATAAAGTTTTTCGTCTATATATTCATTTTCTATCGTACAATCTATGTTACTTTCAATAAAATTTATATATTTTTCAATATTTTCTATGTTTTTATATCTATTCTTCCCCAAATATCCGCAAGCGCCGGCTCCAAGACCTATATATTTCAAGTTACGCCAATAATTCGTATTGTGCAAAGCTTCTTTGTTCTTTTTTGCCCAGTTTGAAATTTCATAATGAACATACTCACTATGTTCCAAAACCTCTACGGTTTTTTCATACATTTCATGCTGCAACGTGTCATCTGTAACAATGCCATTTTTATAAAAAATCGTATTTTCTTCTACTGATAAAGGATACAGCGATAAATGCTCGCTATTAAATAGCAATATTTTTTTCAAAATGCTTTCCCACTCATCAAGAGTTTGATTTGGCAATCCATATATTAAATCTATGTTTATATTATCAAACCCTTCATGTTTTGCATTACCATAACAGGTACAAAAAGTTTTTAAATCATGTATACGCCCTAAATACTTTAAACATTTATCTTCAACAGATTGAAGTCCTATGCTTAGCCTATTGACACCATATTCTTTTAGAATAATCAGCTTTTCTTTTGATGCCGATTCTGGGTTAAGCTCAAAAGTAAATTCTTTTACTTTTGATAAATTGAAGGTATTGCTTAAAGATAGTAGAAATTTTTGTATTTGTTTAGAAGATAGAACAGATGGAGTACCGCCTCCAATATATATTGAATTTATCTTTTTGTTTTTAAACTTTTGGAAATTTTTTATCAAAGAATCAATATATTTATCAGCTAAATCAGTACCATATTTTGTTGAGAAAAAGTCGCAATAAAAACACTTTTGCCGGCAAAACGGAATGTGTATATATAAACCTATCATATGCATAAACCAAAACGCTCATCTTTCAATAAGCATATAAAAATTTTAATTATTTGTTTTTACCTACTTTTTTACTTTGTCGTGCCCTTAAACAATTCCGCTATACCTCCAAGAGATGCCGTAACTCCTGCAGTCTCTAAAGGTAAGAACACTTTTGTAGCTTGTCCATCGGCAACTTTACCCAAAGCCTCCAAATATTTTATGGCAATAAGATCTTTTGTAGGGTTGCCCTCATGTATAGCTTTATAAACCATTTCAATTTTATATTTCTCTGCTTCAGCAACTTTTCTTATAGCTTCAGCTTCGCCAGTAGCTTCTAAGACTTGTTTCTCTTTTACAACTTCTGCGTCAAGAATAACAGCCTGTTTAGCGCCTTCAGCCTTAAGAATAGCAGCTTGTCTTAAGCCTTCAGCTTCCAAAATATT
>JAITAQ010000037.1 GCA_031283985.1 Endomicrobium sp.
TTATGTCCTTAGAGTATTGCCGAAGGTAGTGTCAAATTTGCGCTCTATGTCACCTGTTTGGAACCTGAATTTAGCAGATAGGAAGAAAGATAAGATTTAAGAGTAAAAATGATAAGAAGTCACCCGTTTTTCTTTAGCACTCCAAAAATTCATTGAAGATTCAATCTCTTTTAACTTTTCCCCTAATCCCTAAAAAATCCAAAATTCCTATATCTCAAATTTATCAATATCCGACCCTTTTTTTATTCATTTCTTTCAAAAAAAATTCTACCAAATCAAATCTTACGGCAAAGCCAAACGATTTCTTTTCATACTTTACCCTATTGACATAATAGTTTAAATATATGATAATATAGTAGATGGTAGTAAGGTAAGGAGGGACAAAGCGATGAAAGTATTGACAATAGAATTTCTTATGACGAATTTATAAAATATAAAGATTTTTGTCGCGCAAAGCCAAGACAATCTCTTTTAAAGAGGGCTTTTAATGTTCTTTTTTTGTAAATAATCTGGTAGTCTTGTTTGTTTTTTTAGCAGGAGCGATAACCTAGTGATTACACGCTAGGTTATTGTTTTTTAGCTAGTATGTCTAGAGATATTAAATAAATTGACAATTTTAAGGAATTATGTGTTAAAGTTTGTGAGAATAAGGATTGTTTGTGCTATGAGAGTATTGCTGAGAAAAATCTTTTTGGCAAAGTGTTTACAGGATATAAAGTTTGAGATACGAATTTCATTGATTTATTTTGTATCTATGGTTTTAATATTTTCATTGTTTCGTTTATTGTTTTGTGTTGTTTATGCCGAAGCTTTTGCTAGACTGTCTTTTTTAGATAAAGCAATAAGCTTTGTTTATGGACTGAGGTTTGATCTTGCGATGATAAGCTTGTTTTTGGGCTGTTTTATAATAATTTTATTTTTACCTGTTTCAAAAAAACAAATCTTTATTAAAGTTTGCACTACAATGATGTGTGTTTCTATAGTGGTAATGTTGTTGGCGTTAAGTGCCGACTTTTTTTATTTTCCTGAAAGTCAAGAGACACATGACAGAAGACGTTATTTTAGCGTTTAGAGATAAAGATTTTATAATTAAATACGTCTTGCGATATTATTGGTGGGCGGTAGGTTTAATTTTTATTTTGCTGAGTTTTATGATAACAAAAAATTTTAAAAGCATAGATAAATGTTATAATCCAAAACCTGTAAGCTTATATAGGAGTGTAGGCGTTTTTATTATTGTAGTTTTAATGGTTGTTTTTGGAAGAAAAGAAAATTTCAGCGGAATGCCTTTAAATTTGATTGATGCTTCCAAGATTCCAAGAAAACCAGAAAATATACAGCTTATCTTAAATGGAATATTTATGCAATACTATTTCTTAAAAGGGACAAACGATACAAAAGGAGTAATATCAAACAACTATTCTCAGGAACAAGCCTTTAAAAACGCACGGCAATTTCTTTTAAGCGAAAATGAAATTTTTACAGATGAAAAATATCCTATAATGCGTCGTCTAAAAATAGTGGGAAAAAATTCGAATTACAATATTGTAGTTCTTTTGTTGGAAAGTTGGACGCCACAATATATTGATTCTTTTAATGGGAATGTTGGATATGGGGTCACCCCTGTTTTTGACAAAATAGCAAATAATGGAATTAAATTTGTAAACGCTTATTCTACAGGTCCAAGAAGTCATTTTGGACTAATTTCATCTCTTGTTGGTATGCAAATAGTTCCAGGGACTGCTCATTATTATGGTTTTGACTTCATGAACCATTTTACAAAAATTGCTACTGCTTTTAAGAAAAGAGGTTACGATACTTTATATGCCCAATCTATTGAAAGAAAATCTATAATGATGTGTTCTGTGGCTGAGAATATGTTAGGTTTTGATATAAGTTACGGGAAAGAAGATTTTCCTCGGTTGATGGATTATAAATACAATACTACCTATGACTATGATATGCTTGACTTTGTCTCAAAAAAAAGCATCCATGAGTCATAAACAAGGGAACCCCTTTTTTTTATACGCTTTTACAGGAACAACACATATTCCATTTATTCAAACTACTCAAGAATTTGAAAAATATCCTCTAACTTCAGATGAAAACAAATATTTGAATAGCTTGTACTATGCTGATTATTCTATAGGTCATTTCATTGAGCAAGCAAAAAAAGATGGATATTTTGATAACACAATTTTTATTTTTATGGCAGATCATATTGCAGGAACTTTTGCTGGAATCTACAGAGAGACAAAGAAAAGATTTAAAATCCCTATGGTTATATATGCTCCAAAAATTTTTAATCCGAAAGTTGTTGAATACACAGTTTCCCAGTCAGACTTAATGCCAACTTTATATCACTTAATGGGTATAGATGAAACCTTTTCTGCTATCGGGGTTAATGCACTTGATGAGAGTGCTAATCATTTTGCGCTGATAGTTGATGGAATGAACTTAGTTTTTGTTGACGAAAAAGGTGACTACTTAGTTAGCAGCAGACTTAATGTTGTTGAGTCTTTAGTTGACAAAAATAGTGACAAATATAATTGTCTTAATGAAACACTGTTGTCTTTAGACAAAGCAATTACAG